>NZ_JANEWL010000103.1:0-16144 GCF_028069815.1 Citrobacter sp. Awk 2 | reverse complement strand
TCACAGCCAGCAAAGACTTAACAGTGTTGCCAGACAGCTCAACGAAAGGCCGAGAAAAACGCTAGACTATGAATCACCCGCAGAACGGTTCAATAAGTGTGTTGCGTCCATCAGTTGAACTCACAGCCAGGAGCGGATATACGTAACTTATGATACGCGTCGTCAATCATTCGCCTCAGACATCAACGCGGAAACGCTTTAAGAATGTAATCCCGAACATAGGCGGTTCGGCTGTTATTAGCCGTCCTTTTGTTCCAGACCAGATAAAGATGATTAGTCGGGGCGAGATCTGCAGGTGTAACTGAAATCAGACGCCCGCTTTTCAGGTCATTGTCACAGTGATAATCCGGTAACACCGTCCATCCATGTCCGTCGCAGACCAGGTCGCGGATAATACGTAAATCCGGAATGGTGAATGCAGCCTGCATCTCAGGGGCTTTCTGAAACATGGAGGCCCAGAGCGCTCTAATCAGTGGCAACTCTTCGTCATAAGCAATCAGCGGTAATGAGGCAAGCGTTTCAGCACCAGGTTCTGATCCTATGACCTCTGACATAGCGGGAGCATGAACAAGGAGCATGCGTTCAGTCAGGAGATGTGCATAGCCGTACAGACGGTTATCAGGCATAGATGCGGTAACTGCGAGATCGGCGCTCCCGTCATGCAAAAGGGAATAAATACGTTGTTTATTGCCGGTATGAAAGCGCAGGCGATACCCCTCCTTCATTAATGGAGCCATTACAGCCCCAAGCCGGGAATGAATAAAATCCGGAGGTCCTGCCAGATTAATTGTTCCCCCGCGCACAGGGCCTGACCGGAAAGACGATAGCTTTTCTTCCAGACCGTCAATGAAGGGTGAAACGGAGCGGGCAAGCTCATCCGCAGCTTCGGTCGCCGTCACGCCTCTGGCCTGCCTGATGAACAGACGCTTACCAACCAGAGTCTCAAGAGATTGGATATGTAGTGACGCTGCGGGCTGAGTGATGCCCAGTAGCTCTGCCGCCTTTGAAAAGGAGCCAGAGCGATAGGCCTCAAGAAACGTTCGCAGGTGGCTCAGATGGCTCATAGTGAAGCGCCTCGCTGATGAAGTTTATCGTTACAGGGAGCCTCATGCAGAGCAAGGGCCAGTTCACTCACGTAATCATCCCGTATTCCCAACGCACCCAGAGTGGCCTGCAGTTTCCATACATAATCTGCATTCGTGCCAATGTCTCCGCGGGCAGATGCGATGCTCGACGCTACGGTCGCTGTAAGATTGTCCTGTTCATAATGCGGATGCAATCTGTCTGATACGAAAGCTAGCGCCTGAATTTCCTCACCGTTTCCGAGCGAAATTTCAGCCCAGACAGGACGGTACAGACCGGTAATCATCTCTCGCGTCCAGACCATCTCCAACTCATGTATCAGAGTCGATTCCGGCAGTCTGAACGCCATACCTTCGGTTATTCCACCCTCGTCAAGAGATAACATTCTGCCGGGGATATCAGGGGTGGCTCGTCCGGATATCAGCCGGATACAGAAACTGCGCTGCCATCCTTTCAGACGGGCCCGTTGCATTTCTTCAATCGCCAGCGCGGGATTCCACATCAATGACCCGTAGGCAAATATCCACACAGGAGCGCCTATCGGGCGCTCCTCCAGAGTGGAGTACATTGATGCCCGTATTTTTTCAGCGTCCCAGCGCATGTGTGCCGGGAGCAGCGTTTCATGCGCTCTGACAAATGCGCCATTGAGCATATCTTCACGGGTAAGCATATTACCTCCCTTTCCTGGCACAGGATTTAAGCCTGCTGAAATTTACTGCTGTGACGGCGACTGATTTGTGCAAGCAGCAACAGTAGGCCGAGCAGAGAAACAATCGCACCGCTGATACCGGTATACACAATACCGGCGTGTGTGATGGTAAGACCGCCCAGTACTGAACCCAGCGCGATACCGGAGTTGAAGCCCGCGATATTCAGGCCGGCAGCAACGCCATGCGCATGAGGAGCATGTTGCTCAGCGACACCAATCAGACGGGCCTGCAGTGCCGGCACTGCGGCAAATGTCAGCATACCCAGCAGCGCAACCAGAATACCCATGCTCGCTGGTGAGGAAGCCAGCAGCCACATACCCAGCACGACAATAACAATGCCGCTAATAATGAGTATATTGGCACGATTCACCCCCATGCTGTCGGTAAGTTTTCCACCCAGAATGTTGCCTACCGCAGCGGTAATACCATAAACCAGCATAAACAGACTCACCGTTGCTCCGGTTACGCCTGTCACCTGCATCAGAATAGGTGCGATAAAGGTGTAAGCCGTAAACGAGCCTGCATACGCCAGCACCGTAACCAGCGCGCCGGCCAGTAACTTACGGTTAAACAGCATGCTAATATTCTGCATTGCTGAACCACTATGTTCGCCGGGGACGCTGCGTACGGGGTCTTTCATACCGAACAACAGTCCAAGGAATCCGAGCGCGCCGAAAGCGGCAATAGCGCCGAGAACTGGACGCCATGAGACCACGCCACCCAGCCATGTACTTAGCGGCACGCCGATTGCCATCGCCAGAGTAAAGCCACCAAATACCACAGCCACCGCTCTGCCTGCTTTACCCGGTCCAGCCAGACGAGCTGCGGTACTGGATGCCGCAGCCAGAAACAGGCCATGCCCCAGACCAGCAATGAACCGCGCCAACAGGAGCTGAGGTAATGTGGCTGCAAACGCGGCCGCCAGACTACCGGCGGTAAACACAACGGCGGTGGTAAGCATCACATTCTTCCGGTTCCAGCTTGCGGTCAGCGCAGACAGTACGGGTGCCGCGAACGTTGCCCCCAGTGCATAGGTCGTAACCGCTGCACCGGTCTGCTCCACACCCACCCCCAACCCCTGAGCCATGACGTCGGTCAGCCCAATGGGGACAAATTCCGCGAGTCCGAGCGCAAAGGCACTGATAGTGAAAACATAAATAACAAATGGCATGACTGCCTCCTGATTTAAGTAAGGAGTGCAGTCTGATTTAGACAAGCAGATAAATAAAATAATGTAAATTTCATGTGGAATAAAATTATTTATACCTAAGGCAAAGATATAATGTCTCCACAGCACACAGAAATTTTCTGTCTTCAGGGGAGGGGCTTCGAAAGCTCAGATGCAAAATTTCTGCGGCCCCGTTAAGAGTCAGTTGGCCGGGTTTAGTCTGCTCTTCGCTCTGAGCAGACCTTCAGAAAAGCGATATAAACTACTGCCTGTTACACTTCAATTCCTTTCTGTTTCAGCTCTTTTCTAATCACACGTTTAATCCAGGCTGCCAACGATTCATCGCCATCCTGTCGTTGTGCTTCTTCCATCGCTTTGCGCAGTTCCGGATCCAGACGGAATTGAAACGGGGGATTGCCTCTTCTTTCGTTCATGTGTATTGACACCTTAATTACATGAGATGTGTGATGACACACTACTCTTACATGTCATAAATACCAACTTCTAAACTTCAATCCCTTTCTGCTTCAGTTCTTTCCTGATAATGCGCTTAATCCATGCGGATACTGAAGCGTCACCATCCATTGAAAGCGCTTTCTGAATCCCTGCTTCCAGTTCCGGCTCGACACGTAATGCGATTTGTTTGTTGCCTTTCTTTTTGAATTCTACCGTTGACATGTGTCTGACACCTGATTTACATTGGTAATCGTAAGACAAGTGTAAGTCAATTGTCTTACAGAAACAACGAAGCCCGGCAGTGCGCCAACACATACCGAGCTTCTAACCACAACATTATACGAGGTAATGCTATGGCTGATGCTAATAGTACCACTAACGCCTGTTTTGCGTCTTCTGCTCTCATTTTACAGGCCGATCTGCTTTATTTTCCACTCGCCGAGGCGTTCCGCCATCTTGATTGTAGACATCTCACTACCGAAGAAAATCTGGCGCTATCGTTTGGCTGCGAAGAGGCGCTGGCAGGGTTGTACCAGACGCTGAATTTTATGGGCGAAAGCCTGCTGACCATGGCGGGTGAAGGTCAGGAACATTTTGCGTATGAGAGCATATGCCAGTTAGGGCACAGTCTGGTAAACATCAGCCAGTTGATTCCCGCGCTGGCGCAATTGGAAGCGAAAGCTGACCAGCAACTGTTTGCTGTTGCATAGTACCTAAAATAAACAGAGCGCCCATCCCTGGCGCTCTGTTCCTGCTTCTTTACCCCGCCCGCGCAAATTCTGCCGCTTCGGCGATTAGCGCGTCATCCGGGCGTACGCCGGTGTACATGGCGAACTGCTCTACGGCCTGTAAGGCAATCACCTCTGCACCGCTGATGGTTTTTTTACCCAGCTTTTGCGCCAGCTTAATCACCGGTGTTTCCGGCGGCAGGGCGACGACGTCAAACACCACGCTGGCGGCAGCGACCATTGCTTCGCTGTAGGCCAGTTCATCGCTCTCTTTACCGCCTGCCATGCCGACGGGCGTTACGTTGACCAGAATATCGCAGGCAATCCCTTCCGGCTGCGGTTGCCACTGAAAACCGTACTGTTTTGCCAGCTCCGGGCCGCTCTCACGGTTACGGGCGGCGATGATGACATCGTGAAAACCAGCATCGCGAAATGCGGCAATGACTGCTTTACCCATTCCACCGCTGCCGCGGATCATAACGCGTGCGCGGTTATCAAGCTGGTGGCTGGCAATCAGACTTTTTACTGCAATGTAGTCGGTGTTAAATCCTGTCAGCGTGCCGTTGTCATTGACGATAGTGTTGACGGAATCAATGACGCTTGCGGAAGGGTCGATGGCATCCAGAAACGGCATGCAACTCTCTTTAAACGGCATCGATACCGCACAGCCGCGGATCCCGAGTGCGCGAACGCCTTTCACTGCGGCCTCAATATCCTGCGTAGTAAAGGCTTTGTAGATAAAATTTAATCCTAACTTTTCATACAAATAGTTGTGAAAACGCGTGCCAAAGTTGCCGGGGCGACCGGCCAGCGACATGCACAGTTGGGTGTCGCGGTTAATCATGTTAAATCTCCCCGGCGTGAGACAATACGTACTGTTCGGCTTCCTGTGACCAAATCCCCTGATGACGTTCCAGGATATCGCGCAGGGCCGGATCGTCAATCTGCGTGAGTGCGGTTAGCGGTAACGCTTTGCCAGTGTAGACCAGCTTTTTCCCGCCGCCGACCTTTGGCAGTTCCAGCGTTGTTTCACCAGCCGCATTCAGCCCCAGAATGTGCGTCACCACTTTTGCGGCCTGAACCTTCTTCTCTTCGATCAGTTTTACCGCCGCGCGCATATCGTCGGTATTGCCGCCAGACGTGCCAACGTAATGGGTGAAAGCATAATGCACATCGTAGAAGTTAATTGGCGCGCTGAACTGCTTATCCTGCGGGCCGGCAAAGAAATTCATGCAGCCATCGGCGGCCAGCAGGGAAGAGGCCAGTGTGACCAACTGTTCATTGGGCACAAACACAAATATGTCGTCAAACCCGTGACCACCGCTCAGCGCCATCAGCGTGTCGTAAGCCGCATCCTGGGCGTGGAGATAGTGGATCAGCGTTTGTGGCTCAGAAGGATAGTGTTTGCGGGCGTAGCTCAACTTGTCGTTATTGGTGTCAGTCACTACCAGCAGCGCCGGATTGACCGGGCCGTGCAACGCATAATCGATTGCCAGCAATCCCATTGGCCCGGTACCGCCGAGGATCAGCGTGCGCCCTTGCGGGCGAATGCCCATCTTATGGTTGTAAGTGCCTTCCTGCAGATGATAGTTGGCATTGAATGCGCCAATCACGCAGGAAAGCGGCTCAACCAGCGAGCCTTCAAAATAGGTTTCACCTTCGTAGGCCAGCAGGCAATCCTGCTCCATCACTTCATTGGGTATGATGACGTGCGTGGCTTCGCCGCCCACCCACGGGAAGGAGTAGCCGGGGCAGTCCGGGCGATCCGGCAGTTGCAGGTTAGCCTGAATAACATAGCGTTGGCCGGGCTGAAACTTATGCTGCCATTTTTTCCCCACGGCGAGAATATCGCCGCAGAACTCGTGGCCGATGATAATCGGGTTGGTGGCCACATCGTCTGGTACCTTTTTGTGATTCTCACCCTGGTTAGCCTCTTTCCAGGAAGAAAGGCACAGGCTGTCGGTCACGACCGAGGCCAGAATTTCATCATCCTGCATTTCGGGAAGGTCGAAGGTTTCCAGGCGCAGATCGCGTTTACCATAAAGGCGTAAAGCTGTTGTTGTTTGCATTGTTACCACCTCTTCCTCTTTCGAGGACAATTTGTTGACGTTGCCCCGACATCGCCGGGGCGGAAAAATCAGGACAGGAAGCCCAGCGCGTTACCGATAATCCCCAGTGCAAACAGGGCGAATATCAGCCATACCGGATTAATTTTCTTGTTGAGTAGCCGCACCATCAGCAGCGTCAGACCCAGCGCCAGCAGGCCAGGGCAGAGCTGATCGAGTATGTTCTGCACGGTCATGGTGACGGTGGTACCGTCTGCGCCTGGCGTTTGCGATACCACCAGCGGCACGTTGATGCTGGTCCACTTGGTGACCAGCACCCCCATCACAAACAGACCCAGAATTGATGCCCCTTCGGTCAGTTTTTGCAGCAGGTTACCGCCCATGTCGCTGACGATGTTGACCCCTTTACGAAAGCCAAGCTGTAAGCCGTACCACTTCATCGCCAGACGTACTGCATTGAAAATAAAGAAGAACAATAGCGGGCCGAGAATGTTACCGGACAGTGCCAAAGACGCGCCGAGCGCGGCAGTAATCGGGCGCAATGTTCCCCATACCAACGGATCGCCGACGCCGGCGAGTGGGCCCATCAGCCCGACTTTGATGCCGTTGATCGCGCCATCGTCAATTTCCGCGCCATTGGCACGCGCTTCTTCCATCGCGGCGGTCACGCCAATTACCGGGCCACACACGGCAGGTGTGGTGTTGAAGAACACCAGGTGGCGTTTGAGCGCTGCGACCTGATCTTCCTTCAGCGGATACAGGCGCTTAATGGCTGGGATCATGTCGTAGCAAAAACCCAGCCCATGAATACGTTCAAAGTTGAATGACGCCTGTTGCAGGTTGGAGCGAACAAACATGCTAAACAGGTCGGATTTGGTCAGTTTTTTCTGTTCCATGGTCGGCTCCATTAGTCATCAAGCTGATCGAGAGCTTGAGAAGAGGCGGCTTGCGCCTGCGGTTCGGCTTTACGCCACTGCGGGTTCAACTGGATGTAGACCAGCGCGATAATCACGCCCACGCCACCGAAAGCCAGCAGACTCAAATCGAGATAACCCCCGGCGATAAACCCGAGGAAGAAGAAGGGCATCAGGTACTTCACGCCCATCATGCGCAGCACCATGGCGTAACCGACCACCACGATAAAACCACCGGCAATCTGCAACCCGTGCGTGACGAAGTCCGGGATGGCGTTCAGCATGTTGCTGACCATATCGGCGCTGACAAACAGTGAGACGATTAATGCAGGAATGGCGACACGCAGCGCCTGTACGCCGAGCGCGGAAACGTGGAGCATATCGATGGTGCGAAAGCGTGCGTCTTCCGCGGCTTTATCCGCCGCATGCTGAAATACCACAGTGATGGTGCGAGCGAATACCGTCAGCACCTGGCCTGCCGCCGCGACCGGCAGGGCGATGGCGATACCGGTAGCGATACTCTGTTGCCCGACGATAACCAGAATGGCGGAGATAATACTGGCAAGCGCCGAATCGGGGGACTGCGCGGCACCGACGTTCATCCAACCCAGAGCAATCAACTCCAGCGTGCCGCCGAGCATAATCCCGGTTTTTAAATCACCAAGGATCAGGCCGATAACGGTACAGGCGATGAGCGGGCGGTGGGTCTGGAATTCATCCAGCACGCTGCCCATTCCGGCAATACAGGAAAATATAAATATGGCGATAATTTGTAGGGTACTAATTTCCATAATTTGTCACCTTAAGGGTATAACGATCCCTGCCTGTTACGGCATATTTCTACAGGCGCTATTTATTATTCGCTAACGGACTGCTCTTTTATTTTCTCAAGAATATTAATTGCTGGGTCGGAGGCAACGACGCGTAAATCCAGTTTCACTCCCAACTGATCCAATTGATGAAAAGCATTAATATCGTCATCATCTAAAGAAACGGCTTTGGTTAATTGTTTTTTACCCGGTCGCCAGGCCATGCCGCCAATATTTAAGGTGGCGATTTTTACCCCTTGCTTAACCATGGCCAGCGCATCCTGCGGACGGGTAAAGAGATAAAAAACGGTTTCATTCTGATATTGCGGATTATGATAAACCGCCACCGCCTTTTCGATATTCACGACGTTGACCTTCATCCCTGGCGGGGCGGCCTGGCGTAATAATGTTCGGCGAACTTCATCGTTATATACCTCATCATTGCAGATAATAATCCGCTGGGCGTTGGCCACTTTCGACCAGACGGTAGTGACCTGGCCGTGGATCAGGCGGTCATCAATACGGGCAAGGGTAATGTTCATCAAAAATCCTCTTCGGTCGTTGCCAGATGCTGCCAGACAACGCAGGTTTGTTGAGCAATGGTCGTCAGGTGTTCGCACAGCTCATCCACATTCATACTGCTCTGGTTGTCAACCAGCTCCAGTGCCAGCGGCAGCGACAACCCGCTAATAACGCGTATCGCCGGGTTTTGCATCGCCAGCGTTGCGGCGGCATTCCATGGACTGCCACACTGCAAATCGACGGCAATCAGCCATTCATCATTAGTGTGAGTGCTTACTAACTTTTTCAACTTTGCCACGATGTCGCTGGCGTTCTCGCCGGGGACAAACGTTACCGCTTCAACGTTGGCATCGCCGTAGACCATTTGCACCGATTCCAGCATGGCGCAGGCCAATTTGCCGTGGGCGCAGAAGATTGCATTGACCATAAAACCTCCTTAGCCGCGCGTTTTTCCGCCCGCAATGTTAGTGGTTACCCCGGTGATGTAGCTGGCACGTTCAGACAACAGATAACAAACAAAATCAGCGACTTCGCCCAAACGCCCCGAACGTCCAATCGGGATCGCGTTCCGGGTATATCCCTCGCGTAGCTGCTCAACGGTGATATTGCGGGTCCAGGCCAGCGCTTCTTCATACTCGGGGGTGCGCAGCCCGGTTTTTTCCAGAATGCCAGGCGCAATACCGACCACACGAATCCCGTGTTTGCCCAGTTCTTTCGACCACGAGCGGGTAAAGCTATTTAGTGCGGCTTTGGTGGCGGCATAGCAGCTCTGACCTTCAGAACCTTCCAGTCCGCTTTCTGAAGAGACATTCACAATCACGCCGTCATGCTGTGTTACCATCTGGCGCGCTACCGCTTGTGACATTAAAAAAACGCCTTTTTGGTTGATGTTGACCATTTTTTCAAAAGCGGCTTCATTGAGTTCATATTGCCCGGCCGGGGCTTTTTCATCGACCAGTAGGCGCGGGAAATTAACCCCCGCGTTATTCACCAGCCCATCAATACGGCCAAAACGACGGATAATTTCAGCAACGGTGTGACTAACTTCTTTGGCGCTGGAAATATCTGTTGGCCAGAAATGATATTTGCTGTGGTCGGTATATTTACCGTCGCCACCATGAATATCTGCCATTTGTACATTAGCACCTTGCGCTAATAACTCTTCAACAATAGCCAGGCCAATTCCTGATGCGCCACCGGTAACAATAATGACTTTATCCTGTAGATTTAACCACGTTTGCATAATCAACTCCCAATTTAAGATAAGGGGACCCTGCATAAAGTAAATTATGTCAGGATCAATTCGAATATATTTACTTCAACAGCAATTCAGCGGTATGACTGTTAGTGACTAAACCGTTAATATAATTTCCACGTAATGCGCCAAGTATTCCACTCAGTTTTTCTTCCCCCATGGCAATGCCGATGGAGTAACGTGCCTGCTTTAATTTATTGGTTTCGATCGAGAGTGTTTTTTCACTCATACTGGTCTCTACCGTCACGCCGTCGATATCATAAAAGCGCGAGCAGATGTCTCCGGCGACATGGCGGGCATGCAGGTCATCACTCTCTTCGCTGCCGTAAAAGGCGTGCCAGTTGGCACCGTCACGGATCGCCGGGGAGCCAATGCCGACCAGCGCGACGTCCAGGTTATCCCAGTAGGCGGAAATCGACCGGAAGTGCTGGGACTGCATAATCCCGTTACGGATCAGCGGGTTTTCCAGCAGTGCCGGGAAATCGGCCAGGTGCGATTCACCCTTGAGCTTTGCCGCGGCGCTGTAGGTCAGCGTATTGACGTGGTAGCGGCTTTCAAGCTTGCCGGAGGGGCCGCCGATAATCGGTACGCAGATCAGCTGGCGCGACTGGCTGGCGGGGGATAACCCTTCGACCAGCCCCCGAACGGCGCGCCCCCATGAGAAGCCGATAATATCGCCGGGTTCCAGTAAGCGCTCCAGCAGCTGTGCGCCGTGCACCCCCATCATCGCGAGCTGTTCGTCTTCCTGTTCGCTGTCGCAGGAGACCACCACCGCTTCTTTCAGGCCAAATTTCTGTTTTAGCTGTTGTTCCAGCCACAGGTTCTCGTTGAAGTCGTAATTAATGGCAATGGTAACGATGCCTGATTCGCGGCCACGTTTTAGCAGGCGGCTGATCGTGGTGCGATAAATTCCCAGCTCGCGGGCGATTTGCGCTTGCGTCATATCCTGTTCGTAATAGAGCTGCGCTATTTTTACGATCAGGCGGATATCATCGCTGTTTTCCGTTGCCATCTTTGGGCTCCTGCACATTTGTGCAAATCACTAAATTGTCTTCTTGATCTGATATAACCCCATCCATGGCCCAGTTCAAAGTAATTTTCTCTTCTTTCAGCGCCATGAACTGGCAGTTTGTGTTGCACATTTGATGTGCAGATAGCGCGTTGTCGGCACATATGTGCTTATTGATGTAATGCCTTGATTCTGTGTATTTTCGCGCAACAAAATTGCAGGCATGGGGTGCTGACACTTTTGTGTCGAAAGGTGTGGCGGATCACAAATAGCGTTCTGGCATTCGAACACGATTATTTTTTATCGCCCGCAAGGTAGGGTATATTTCGCTTTTAATACACAAAGTCATTTAAGTTGTATCAAGGCGGCAAGGGAGCGAATCCCTGGGAGCATAGAGAGCTATGTGACCTGGGTGAGTGAAGGCAGCCAACGCAGAGACAGCCTGAAGGATGACGTGTATACAGGAGAAATTATGCTGCCCGACTCATCTATCCGATTAAACAAATACATCAGTGAAAGCGGAATCTGCTCGCGTCGCGAAGCAGATCGCTTTATCGAACAAGGGAATGTCTTCCTGAATGGCAAACGCGCCACCATTGGCGATCAGGTGATGCCTGGCGACGTCGTAAAAGTAAATGGTCGGTTGATTGAGCCGCGCGAAGCGGAAGATCTGGTTTTTATTGCGCTGAACAAACCCGTGGGGATTGTCAGTACCACTGAAGACAGCGAACGCGACAACATTGTTGATTTTGTTAACCACAGCAAGCGTGTGTTCCCAATTGGTCGTCTGGACAAAGACTCTCAGGGACTTATCTTTCTGACCAACCACGGCGACCTGGTGAATAAAATCCTGCGTGCCGGTAACGATCACGAAAAAGAGTATCTGGTGACGGTAGATAAGCCAGTCACTGATGACTTTATCCGTGGGATGGGAGCCGGTGTGCCAATTCTCGGCACCGTTACCAAAAAATGTAAGGTGAAGAAAGAAGCGCCGTTTGTGTTTCGCATTACGCTGATTCAGGGGCTGAACCGTCAGATCCGCCGCATGTGCGAGCACTTTGGTTATGAAGTTACTAAGCTTGAGCGTACGCGTATCATGAACGTTGGTCTGTCAGGCCTGCCGCTGGGTGAATGGCGCGATCTGACGGATGACGAACTGATCGGTCTGTTCAAGCTGATTGAGAACTCGTCCTCAGAAGCCAAACCGAAGGCCAAAGCGAAGCCAAAAACCGCAGGCATTAAGCGCCCAGTGGTGAAAATCGAAAAATCGGCGGAGAAAGAGAAATCGCGCCCGGCGGCAAACGGTAAGCGTTTTACCTCGCCGGGGCGTAAGAAGAAAGGGCGTTAACGTCTGCCGCGCGTTGGCGTATTCGCTGACCAGGAAAACGATGCTTCCGCATCCGGTTTATAAGCCTGCTTTTTCTTCAACTGGCGGGCTTTTTTTGCCTCTGCTTCGCGCAAAACCATCAGTTTATCGATGTACTCTTTCTTAATGCTGTTGGTCTCAGCGTTGGTGAGTAGTCGACCATGTGCAATACGCGCGCGGTCGAGTAGTGTTTTCAGTTCACGCTGTTCGCGCTCGGTCATCTCTTTTTGGGTAATGCGGGGGAGTGCCATTAGGGTGCCCTCAGTTAGCCAGAGATTTTAGTTTACGGGAATCTCTGGCTGAGAGATAGCGCTGCTGCTTATCAGGCTTACGGAGAATTTACAGGCCGGATAGGGCGTTTCGCCGCATCCGGCATGCGAGCTTATATCACTCAAACAAATTATGGTGCAGTTTCTGGACGACCAACTCGGCTTCGGTGCCCGGCACCAGGAAGCACAGGTTATGGCTGGATGCGCCGTAGCAAATCATGCGGATGTTGAATGGCTCCAGTACACCGAACACCTCTTTGCCGACGCCACAGGCTTTTGACAGGTCATTACCAATCAACGCCACTAGCGCCAGACCTTCTTCAACTTCAACCCGACACAGGGCAGACAGTTCCATCAGCAGAGACTGTGTTAACAGTGTATCGCCGGTGGAGGTGGAGCCGGTGGTGTCCAGCGTCAGCGCCACACTGACTTCGGATGTGGTGATCAAATCTACCGAGATATTGTGGCGTGCCAGGATGCCGAACACTTCCGCTAAAAAGCCGCGAGAGTGCAGCATATTCAGGCTATGCAGCGTCAACAGTGTTTGTTTGCGGCGCAGGGCCAGCGCCCGAAACAGCGGCGGATTCGCGGTTTTATTACACACCAGCGTGCCGCCTGCTTTTGGATCTTTGCTGGAGCCAACAAACACCGGGATATCGCTACGTACGGCAGGTAACAGGGTTGCCGGGTGCAGGACTTTCGCACCGAAGGTTGCCATTTCCGCGGCCTCTTCGAAGGCGATCTCATCGATACGCTGCGCTGCGGGAACAACGCGCGGATCGGTGGTGTAAATGCCAGGAACATCGGTCCAGATATCGACGCGCGTAGCGTGCAGCGCTTCGGCCAGCAGGGCGGCTGTATAATCGCTGCCGCCGCGTCCCAGTGTGGTGGTGCGGCCTTTGCTTTCGCTACCGATAAAGCCCTGAGTAATGACCAGACCTTCGCTCAACCGCGGGGCAAGCTGGATGGCTGCTAGTTCGGCCAGCGCCGCTACATCTGGCTCAGCACGACCAAAGCGATCGTTGGTGCGCATCACTTTGCGTACGTCAAACCATTGGGCCTGAACGTTACGCTCGCGCAGGATCTCAACAAACAGCAGGGTAGACATCAGTTCACCGTGGCTGACCAGTTCATCCGTCAGCGCCGTGGAGGTAGCCAGTGAGGCCGCCTCGGCCAGCGTAGTGATGTTTTCCAGCAGACGCTCAATTTCTTCGCGGATCACGTTCGGATAACGCAGGCGTTCCAGAATATTGAACTGAATTTGACGAATGGCATCGAGTTTCTCGAAGCGCTCAGTCGGCTCCAGACCTTCTGCCAGTGCAACCAGCAGATTGGTAATACCTGCTGAAGCGGAAAGCACCACTAAGCGGACGTTAGTATCGGAAAGTACGACATCCGCGCTGCGATTCATGGCGTCAAAATCCGCCACGCTGGTACCACCAAACTTGGAGACAACTACATCAGTCATAACTACCTCGTGTCAGGGAATGAATAGAGCGACCATGGCACATAAGGCAGAACAAAAACCGGTGCAGGCGCAAATGCAAATACCGTATTACATTTCGTCCTTCAATCTGCCTCTTCGTTGGCTGCACCTGCTCACCACAGTCACTTACTTCAGTAAGCTCCTGTGGATTCTCAGGTTTGCCGCCTTGACGCATATCGAATGACTTTATGTATATAAATAAAAGGCATGGCCTGTGCTGTCAACGCTGGGATTATGCGGATTTTTCATGCTGCAACTGCGTTGAGTAACGGTACTAATAACAACGCTGATAACCGCTATACTTTTTAGCCACGTTTGGCGGATGCCCTGGCAATGGCATTAAAACAATCACACTTTTCTGTGACTGGCGTTACAATCGATCTCAGTCACAATTCTCAAAATCAGAAGAGTATTGCTAATGAAAAACATCAATCCAACGCAGACCTCAGCCTGGCAGGCACTACAAAAACACTTTGAAGAGATGAAAGACGTTACTATCGCGGACCTGTTCGCGAAAGATAGCGATCGTTTCACTAAGTTTTCCGCGACGTTTGACGATTTGATGCTGGTGGATTTCTCCAAAAACCGTATCACGGAAGAGACGCTGGCTAAACTGCAGGATTTGGCGAAAGAGACCGATCTGGCGGGTGCCATCAAGTCCATGTTCTCCGGTGAGAAAATCAATCGCACCGAAGACCGCGCCGTGCTGCACGTGGCGCTGCGCAACCGTAGCAATACGCCGATCATCGTTGATGGTAAAGATGTGATGCCGGAAGTGAATGCGGTGCTGGAGAAAATGAAATCCTTCTCTGAAGCGATTATCTCCGGAAGCTGGAAAGGCTACACCGGCAAAGCGATCACGGATGTGGTGAACATCGGTATCGGCGGCTCCGACCTCGGCCCGTTCATGGTGACCGAAGCGCTGCGTCCATATAAAAATCACCTGAATATGCACTTTGTGTCTAACGTCGATGGTACGCACATTGCCGAAGTGCTGAAGAAAGTGAACCCGGAAACCACGCTGTTCCTGGTCGCGTCTAAAACCTTCACCACCCAGGAAACCATGACCAACGCCCACAGCGCGCGCGACTGGTTCCTGGCGACCGCTGGTGACAATAAACACGTTGCGAAACACTTTGCTGCGCTGTCCACCAACGGTAAAGCGGTTGGCGAGTTTGGTATTGATACTGCCAACATGTTTGAGTTCTGGGACTGGGTTGGCGGTCGTTACTCTCTGTGGTCTGCCATTGGCCTGTCCATCATTCTGTCCGTGGGCTTCGACAACTTCGTTGAGTTGCTGTCCGGTGCACATGCGATGGACAAACACTTCTCCACCACCCCGGCGGAGAAAAACCTGCCGGTACTGCTGGCGCTGATCGGTATCTGGTACAACAACTTCTTCGGTGCAGAAACCGAAGCAATCCTGCCGTACGACCAGTATATGCACCGCTTCGCGGCCTACTTCCAGCAGGGCAACATGGAATCCAACGGTAAATACGTTGACCGTAACGGTAACGCCGTGGACTACCAGACTGGCCCAATCATCTGGGGTGAGCCGGGTACTAACGGCCAGCATGCGTTCTACCAGCTGATTCACCAGGGTACCAAAATGGTTCCTTGTGACTTTATCGCGCCGGCGATCACCCACAACCCGCTGTCGGATCACCATCCGAAACTGCTGTCTAACTTCTTCGCTCAGACCGAAGCGCTGGCATTTGGTAAATCTCGTGAAGTGGTTGAGCAGGAATATCGCGATCAGGGTAAAGATCCGGCCCAGCTCGAACACGTTGTGCCGTTCAAAGTGTTTGAAGGCAATCGTCCGACAAACTCTATTCTGCTGCGTGAAATCACGCCGTTCAGCCTGGGTGCGCTAATTGCACTGTATGAACATAAAATCTTTACTCAGGGTGCCATCCTGAACATCTTCACTTTCGACCAGTGGGGCGTGGAGCTGGGCAAACAGCTGGCAAACCGCATTCTGCCGGAACTGAATGATGATAAAGAAATCACCAGCCATGATTGCTCGACCAACGGTTTGATTAACCGTTATAAGTCCTGGCGTGCCTGATGGCGCTGCGCTAATCAGGCCTACAGGCGCACACTTGTAGGCCGGATAAGGCGTTTCGCCGCCATCCGGCATTAATGAAATAAAAAAGCCGATATTAATATCGGCTTTTTTTATAAGATTACTCCAGGATATCTACACCTTTTCTTCATTTCTTAATTGAGCTTAATCCTAAAATAATTCATTCAACGTTATCCTGTTTCTGATATTTTCAGATTTTCCGGGTATTGTGTTTTTT
>NZ_JANEWL010000102.1:0-16191 GCF_028069815.1 Citrobacter sp. Awk 2 | reverse complement strand
GGTTAATTGATAATTAAATTAAAAATGGAAATTGTTTTTGATTTTGAAATTTAAATGGGTAGTCTTAGTTGTGCTGAACGAAAACCGCACAACGATCCTTCGTTCGCATTGGGGATGTGTTTGGATCAATGACGAGGAACTACGCAATGAATCAACAGGCAACAACAACCGATGAGCTGGTCTTTACCAGGCCGCATGGCGAGCAGGAACAGCAAATTCTGACTGCAGAGGCGGTTGAGTTTCTGACTGAACTGGTGACACGATTTACGCCAAAGCGCAATAAACTTCTCGCTGCTCGTATCCAGCAGCAGCAGGATATTGATGACGGTAAGTTGCCTGATTTTATTTCGGAAACAGCTTCCATTCGTGAAGGTAACTGGAAAATTCGCGGAATTCCTGATGATTTACTGGATCGCCGTGTAGAGATCACCGGGCCCGTTGAGCGCAAGATGGTGATCAACGCACTGAATGCGAACGTCAAAGTTTTTATGGCTGACTTTGAAGATTCGCTGGCACCTGAATGGAGCAAAGTTATCGACGGGCAGATCAACCTGCGCGATGCGGTCAATGGCACCATCAGCTACACCAACGAAGCCGGTAAAATTTACCAACTTAAACCTGACCCGGCCCTGCTGGTGTGTCGTGTGCGCGGTCTGCATCTGCCGGAAAAACACGTCACCTGGCGTGGCGAATCTATCCCTGGCAGCTTGTTCGACTTTGCCCTCTATTTCTTCCACAACTACAAAACGTTGCTGGCAAAAGGTAGTGGTCCCTATTTCTATCTGCCGAAAACACAGGCCTGGCAAGAAGCAGCCTGGTGGAGCGAAGTATTCAGTTATGCAGAAGACCGCTTTAACCTGCCGCGCGGCACCATTAAAGCCACGCTGCTGATTGAAACGCTGCCGGCCGTCTTCCAGATGGATGAAATCCTGCATGCCCTGCGTGACCATATTGTGGGTCTGAACTGCGGTCGCTGGGATTACATTTTTAGCTATATCAAAACGCTGAAGAATCACCCGGATCGCGTGCTGCCTGACCGTCAGGTGGTGACGATGGATAAACCATTCCTCAGCGCCTATTCACGTCTGCTGATTAAAACCTGCCACAAACGCGGTGCCTTTGCGATGGGCGGCATGGCCGCGTTCATTCCCAGTAAAGACGCCGAGCGTAACAACCAGGTTCTGGCCAAAGTAAAAGCCGATAAATCGCTGGAGGCAAATAACGGTCATGACGGGACCTGGGTTGCACACCCTGGGCTGGCTGATACCGCGATGGCGATTTTCGATGAAGTACTGGGCGATAACAAAAACCAGCTGTTCGTGACCCGCAATGAAGATGCCCCGATTACCGCAGAACAGCTGTTGGCACCGTGTGAGGGGGAACGCACCGAAGAAGGCATGCGCGCCAATATCCGCGTTGCCGTGCAGTACATCGAAGCGTGGATCTCCGGCAACGGCTGCGTACCGATTTACGGCCTGATGGAAGATGCGGCCACTGCCGAAATCTCCCGTACTTCCATCTGGCAGTGGATCCACCACCAGAAGACGCTCAGCAACGGCAAGCCGGTTACCAAACCGCTGTTCCGTCAGATGCTGGCCGAAGAGATGCTGGTGATTCAGGACGAGCTGGGCGAGCACCGCTACAGCAGCGGGCGTTTTGATGATGCCGCGCGCCTGATGGAGCAAATCACTACCTCTGATGAACTGATCGATTTCTTGACCCTGCCAGGCTACCGCCTGCTGGCGTAATCCACCACATAACAATATGGAGCATCTGCACATGAAAACCCGTACTCAACAAATCGAAGAATTACAGAAAGAATGGACTCAACCGCGCTGGGAAGGCATCACCCGTCCATATAGCGCGGAGGAAGTGGTGAAATTACGTGGCTCGGTTAACCCGGAATGCACGCTGGCGCAGCTTGGTGCAGCGAAAATGTGGCGTTTACTGCACGGTGAGTCGAAGAAAGGGTATATCAACAGCCTCGGCGCGCTGACGGGGGGTCAGGCGCTGCAGCAGGCGAAGGCCGGTATTGAGGCAGTCTATCTTTCTGGCTGGCAGGTCGCGGCGGATGCCAACCTGGCGTCCAGCATGTACCCGGACCAGTCACTGTATCCGGCGAACTCTGTCCCGGCAGTGGTGGACAGGATCAACAACACTTTCCGTCGTGCGGATCAGATCCAGTGGTCAACCGGTATTGAGCCGAACGATCCGCGCTACGTGGATTACTTCCTGCCGATAGTGGCCGATGCGGAAGCGGGTTTTGGCGGCGTACTGAACGCGTTCGAACTGATGAAGTCGATGATTGAGGCCGGTGCAGCGGCCGTTCACTTCGAAGATCAGCTCGCATCCGTCAAAAAATGCGGTCATATGGGCGGCAAAGTGTTGGTGCCGACCCAGGAAGCCATCCAGAAACTGGTAGCCGCTCGCCTGGCAGCTGACGTGATGGGCGTACCGACACTGGTGATTGCCCGTACCGATGCCGATGCGGCAGATTTGATCACCTCTGACTGTGATCCGTACGACAGTGAATTCATCACTGGCGAACGCACCAGTGAAGGCTTCTACCGTACGCATGCGGGTATTGAGCAGGCGATCAGCCGTGGTCTGGCGTATGCGCCGTATGCGGACCTGGTATGGTGTGAAACTTCCACGCCAGATCTTGAGCTGGCTAAGCGTTTTGCCGATGCGATCCACGCTAAGTACCCTGGCAAACTGCTGGCCTATAACTGCTCGCCGTCATTTAACTGGCAGAAAAATCTGGACGATAAAACCATCGCCAGCTTCCAGCAGCAGCTGTCTGACATGGGCTATAAATACCAGTTCATTACCCTGGCGGGCATCCACAGCATGTGGTTCAACATGTTCGACCTCGCACATTCCTATGCGCAGGGCGAAGGCATGCGCCACTACGTTGAGAAAGTTCAGCAACCAGAATTTGCTGCAGCCAAAGACGGGTACACCTTCGTTTCTCACCAGCAGGAAGTGGGGACAGGCTACTTCGATAAAGTGACTACCATCATTCAGGGTGGCGCCTCTTCAGTGACCGCATTAACGGGCTCTACCGAAGAATCGCAGTTCTGATCACTGCCCGGTGGCGCTACGCTTACCGGGCCTACAAAAGAATGTAGGCCGGATAAGCGAACGCGCCATCCGGCATGACGTTGTGCCGGATGGGAGAAATCGATGTCGCGTGGCCTGGAATTACTGATTGCTCAAACCATCCTGCAAGGCTTTGACGCGCAGTATGGTCGATTTCTGGAAGTTACCTCTGGCGCGCAGCAGCGTTTTGAACATGCCGACTGGCATGCTGTTCAACAGGCGATGAAAAGTCGTATCCACCTTTACGATCATCATGTGGGTCTGGTGGTGGAACAACTGCGCTGTATTACTGAAGGTAAAAGCACCGACGCGGGTTTTTTACTTCGCGTGAAAGAGCACTATACCCGGCTATTGCCGGACTACCCTCGCTTCGAGATTGCGGAGAGCTTTTTTAACTCCGTGTATTGTCGGTTATTTGACCACCGCTCGCTGACTCCCGAGCGGTTGTTTATTTTCAGCTCTCAGCCAGAACGTCGATTTCGCACTATCCCACGCCCGTTGGCGAAGGACTTTTTCCCCGATTCTGGTTGGGAATGGCTGCTCACGCGTGTCCTCAGCGATCTCCCTTTGCGTCTGCCGTGGCAGAACAAACAGCGAGATATCCACTACATCATCGGACACCTGACGGAAACCTTTGGCGGGGAGGTGTTGTCGCGCTGCCATTTACAGGTGGCAAACGAACTGTTTTATCGCAACAAAGCTGCGTGGTTGGTAGGGAAGCTCATTACACCTTCGGGGACGTTGCCCTTTCTATTACCGATACACCGTACTGATGAAGGCGAGTTGTTTATCGATACCTGCCTGACCACGACGGCGGAAGCCAGTATCGTGTTCGGCTTCGCCCGCTCCTATTTTATGGTTTATGCGCCACTGCCCGCAGCAACGGTGGAGTGGCTGCGTGAGATACTACCCGGCAAAACCACCGCTGAACTGTACATGGCGATTGGCTGCCAGAAGCACGCGAAAACGGAAAGCTATCGTGAATATCTGCTCTATCTTGCCGGGAGCGATGAACAGTTTATTGAAGCGCCGGGCATTCGCGGCATGGTGATGCTGGTGTTTACACTGCCGGGCTTCGACCGGGTCTTTAAAGTCATCAAAGACAAATTTGCACCGCAGAAAGAGATGTCGGCTGCCCATGTTCGGGCTTGCTATCAACTGGTAAAGGAGCACGATCGTGTCGGTCGGATGGCGGATACCCAGGAGTTCGAGAACTTTGTGCTGGATAAACGGCAAATCGACCCGGCGCTGATGGCGCTGTTGTTACAGGAAGCACCGGAAAAAATTACCGACCTCGGCGATCAGATTGTGATTCGCCATCTGTATATCGAAAGGCGGATGGTACCGCTGAATATCTGGCTGGAGCAGGTTGAAGGCCAGCAACTGCGTGATGCCATTGAAGAGTATGGCAACGCGATTCGCCAACTGGCAGCGGCCAATATTTTCCCCGGCGATATGTTGTTTAAGAACTTCGGCGTAACCCGTCACGGGCGGGTGGTGTTCTACGATTACGATGAAATCTGCTACATGACGGAAGTGAATTTCCGCCACATCCCGCCACCGCGTTATCCGGAGGATGAGATGAGCGCAGAGCCGTGGTACAGCGTGTCGCCGGGTGATGTCTTCCCGGAAGAGTTTCGCCACTGGCTATGTGCCGATCCGCGTATCGGACCCTTATTTGAAGAAATGCACGCCGAGCTATTTAGCGCCGACTATTGGCGGGGTTTGCAAACGCGGATCCGTGAAGGACATGTGGAGGATGTTTACGCCTACCGGCGCAAACAGCGTTTCAGCGTGCGTTATGAAACCGATCGTAGGCCGGATAAGGCCTTTGCGCCGCCATCCGGCAATGTGCGCCGTGCCTGATGCGCTACGCTTATCAGGCCTACAAATCTGCCCTAACCCTGGACAGTAGGCCGGGTAAGGCGTAGCCGCCACCCGGCAACCCCATCTTAACGAAACCCGCCGTACGCCAGTGTAACTTCTTTTGCTGCTTTGATAGCCAGTGCGCCAAACTCGGTAACGCGGTCGTCGGTAATACGTGAGATTGGCCCTGAGATAGAGATGGCGGCGAACGGCTCGCGGTGCTCGTCATAGATGCACGATGCCACGCAGCGCAAACCCAGCGCATGTTCTTCATCATCAAACGAATAGCCACGTTTGCGTGTTTGCGCGAGATCTTCTTTCAGATGGACGGGAGAAACCAGCGTGGCGTGAGTGTAGGCGTGTAATCCTTTTCGGTGCAGCAGGCCGGTAACCTGTTCTTCGCTCAGTTGGGATAAAAACGCCTTACCCGCGCCGGAGGCATGCATCGGCAGTTTGCCACCGATGGGAGCAGACATACGCATCAGCTGTGTACACTGAACCTGGTCGATAATAATGGCCTGATGGTCGCTCTGATCCAGCACGGCCAGATTTACCGTCTCACCAGAGTCTTCCATTAGCTTGCGCAGAATCGGGTGAACAATCGCCAGCAGGTTGCGGCTTTGCAAAAAGCTGCTGCCAACAATAAACGCATGTGCGCCCACGGCCCAGTGGCCTAATTCACCCACCTGACGGACAAAACCCTGCTGCTGCATGGTCGTCAATAACCGGTGAGTGGTGGAGTTAGGCAAGCCAGCCTGTTGCGCCAGCTCGGTCAGCGCTACGCTACCGTTGGATTCTGCAATCCACTCAAGCAGTTTCAGGCCTCGGGTCAAAGATTGAACCTGCCCGGTTGCAGGCGTAGTAGTGGCAGCGGGTTTTCTACCGCGTTTCGCGGGGACAGTGGCAACCATGGCAGACTCCTTTTCTGTATCGTGGAAATCATTTTCGTTTTATTCGATTATAATGCAAGAATTCCTGCACTGATCGGATGAGTGAAGCTGAACATGTCTCATGTTGCCCGTTGTTTGCTTTTCCGTCTCTCAGGTTTGTGCCAGTATGACCTGTTGAGTTTTTTTCGGTCTGGTTGAGCGTCGTCGGGAGCGAGTGTGAGCAGCAAAGTTGAACAATTACGTCAGCAGTTAAAAGAACGTATTCTGGTATTGGACGGCGGTATGGGTACCATGATCCAGGGTTACCGTCTGAGTGAAGAAGATTTCCGCGGTGAACGCTTTGCCGACTGGCCATGCGATCTAAAAGGCAACAACGACCTGTTGGTGCTTAGCAAACCGGACGTGATCACCGCGATTCATAACGCCTACTTTGAAGCAGGCGCGGATATCATCGAAACCAACACCTTTAACTCCACGACTATCGCTATGGCGGATTACCAGATGGAATCCCTGTCGGCGGAAATCAACTTTGCCGCGGCGAAACTGGCGCGCGCCTGCGCGGATGAGTGGACGGCCCGTACACCGGAAAAACCGCGCTACGTCGCTGGCGTACTGGGCCCAACCAACCGCACGGCATCTATCTCGCCAGACGTAAATGACCCGGCTTACCGCAATATTACCTTTGATCAGCTGGTGGCCGCCTACCGCGAATCCACCAAAGCGCTGGTGGAAGGCGGCAGTGACCTGATCCTGATTGAAACTGTTTTCGATACCCTCAACGCCAAGGCGGCGATTTTTGCGGTGAAAACAGAATTTGAAGCACTGGGTATTGAACTGCCGATCATGCTCTCCGGCACGATAACCGATGCCTCCGGACGTACACTCTCCGGCCAGACTACCGAAGCGTTTTATAACTCGCTGCGCCACGCCGATGCGCTGACCTTTGGTCTGAACTGCGCATTAGGCCCGGACGAGCTGCGCCAGTATGTGCAGGAGTTGTCGCGCATTGCCGAATGCTACGTGACCGCACACCCAAACGCCGGTCTGCCAAATGCCTTTGGTGAGTATGATCTCGATGCTGACACCATGGCGGCGCAAATCCGTGAATGGGCCGAAGCGGGCTTCCTTAACGTGGTGGGCGGGTGCTGCGGTACCACACCGGAACATATCGCCGCCATGAGCCGCGCGGTTGATGGCTTACCACCGCGCCAGTTGCCGGAGATCCCGGTAGCCTGTCGTCTGTCCGGCCTTGAGCCGCTGAACATCGGTGACAACAGCCTGTTTGTGAACGTCGGCGAGCGTACCAACGTCACCGGTTCGGCGAAATTTAAGCGCCTGATTAAAGAAGAGAAGTACAGTGAAGCGCTGGACGTGGCTCGCCAGCAAGTGGAAAGCGGCGCACAGATTATCGATATCAACATGGATGAGGGGATGCTTGACGCCGAAGCGGCGATGGTGCGTTTCCTCAACCTGATCGCTGGGGAACCGGATATCGCCCGTGTACCGATTATGATCGACTCCTCGAAGTGGGACGTCATCGAAAAAGGGCTGAAGTGCATTCAGGGTAAAGGCATCGTTAACTCTATCTCGATGAAAGAAGGGGTAGAAACCTTTATTCACCACGCGAAGCTGCTGCGTCGCTATGGTGCGGCGGTAGTGGTGATGGCCTTTGATGAACAGGGGCAGGCGGATACCCGTGCACGTAAAATCGAAATTTGCCGTCGGGCGTACAACATTCTCACCGAAGAGGTGGGTTTCCCGCCGGAAGACATCATCTTCGACCCGAACATCTTTGCGGTTGCAACGGGTATCGACGAGCACAACAACTATGCTCAGGACTTTATCGGTGCGTGCGAAGATATTAAACGTGAACTGCCGCATGCACTGATCTCTGGCGGCGTCTCCAACGTGTCGTTCTCGTTCCGCGGCAACGACCCAGTACGTGAAGCCATTCACGCGGTATTCCTCTACTACGCCATACGTAACGGCATGGATATGGGGATCGTCAACGCCGGACAGCTGGCGATTTATGACGACCTGCCTGCCGAGCTGCGCGATGCGGTTGAAGACGTGATCCTTAACCGCCGTGACGATGGCACCGAACGACTGCTGGAGCTGGCTGAGAAATATCGCGGCAGTAAAACCGACGACACGGCGAACACCCAACTGGCGGAATGGCGTAGCTGGGACGTGAAAAAACGCCTCGAGTACTCGCTGGTGAAAGGCATTACTGAATTTATTGAGCTGGATACCGAAGAAGCGCGTCAGCAGGCTGCGCGTCCGATTGAAGTTATCGAAGGGCCGCTCATGGATGGCATGAACGTCGTTGGCGACCTGTTTGGTGAAGGCAAAATGTTCCTGCCACAGGTGGTGAAATCCGCCCGCGTGATGAAGCAGGCAGTGGCCTACCTTGAGCCGTACATTGAGGCCAGCAAAGAGAAAGGCTCCAGCAACGGTAAGATGGTCATCGCGACCGTGAAGGGCGACGTGCATGACATCGGCAAAAACATCGTGGGTGTGGTGCTGCAATGTAACAACTACGAAATCGTTGATCTGGGTGTGATGGTGCCGGCGGAGAAAATCCTCAGAACGGCGCGTGAAGTGAATGCCGACCTGATTGGTCTCTCGGGGCTGATTACCCCGTCGCTGGATGAAATGGTCAACGTGGCGAAAGAGATGGAGCGTCAGGGCTTTACCATTCCGCTGTTGATTGGCGGAGCGACCACCTCCAAAGCGCATACCGCGGTGAAAATCGAGCAGAACTACAGTGGCCCGACGGTGTATGTGCAAAACGCCTCGCGTACCGTTGGCGTCGTTGCCGCGTTGCTTTCCGATACCCAGCGTGACGATTTTGTTGCCCGTACGCGTAAAGAGTACGAAACCGTGCGTATCCAGCATGCGCGTAAAAAACCGCGCACCCCACCGGTAACACTGGCCGCAGCGCGTGAAAATGATCTGGCATTTGACTGGGAAAGCTATACCCCGCCGGTGGCCCATCGCCTGGGCGTACAGGAAGTTGAAGCCAGTATCGAAACGCTGCGCAATTACATCGACTGGACGCCATTCTTTATGACCTGGTCGCTGGCTGGAAAATATCCACGTATCCTGGAAGATGAAGTGGTGGGCGAAGAGGCGAAGCGCCTGTTCAAAGATGCCAACGATATGCTGGATAAACTCAGCGCTGAGAAGACGCTGAATCCGCGTGGCGTTGTTGGTCTGTTCCCGGCCAACCGTGTTGGTGATGATATCGAGATCTACCGTGATGAAACACGGACGCACGTGCTTAACGTGAGTCATCATCTGCGTCAGCAAACGGAAAAAGTGGGTTTCGCCAACTATTGCCTGTCTGACTTCGTGGCACCGAAACTGAGCGGCAAGGCGGATTATATCGGTGCTTTTGCGGTCACTGGTGGTCTGGAAGAAGACGCGCTGGCGGATGCTTTCGAAGCGCAGCATGACGACTACAACAAGATCATGGTGAAAGCGATAGCCGACCGTCTGGCTGAAGCGTTTGCGGAATATCTGCATGAGCGCGTGCGTAAAGTCTACTGGGGTTACGCGGCGAACGAAAACCTCAGCAATGAGGAGCTGATCCGTGAGAACTACCAGGGGATTCGTCCGGCACCGGGTTATCCGGCGTGTCCTGAGCACACCGAAAAAGCCACCATCTGGGAACTGCTGGATGTGGAAACGCACACCGGGATGAAGCTGACCGAGTCCTACGCCATGTGGCCAGGCGCATCGGTCTCTGGCTGGTATTTCAGTCATCCGGACAGCAAGTACTACGCCGTGGCGCAAATCCAGCGCGATCAGGTTGAAGACTATGCGTTCCGTAAAGGGATGAGCGTAGCGGAGGTTGAGCGCTGGTTAGCGCCGAATCTCGGCTACGATGCCGATTGATTCACAAAACTGTCATCTTTCTTTACAACAAACAGGGCGCTCAATGAGTGCCCTGTCTCTTTATTACGTTTAAACCCTTATACTGAAAGAAGGTTCATTGGTACTGCTTGCCGGATGGCGCATTTTTGTCGGCCTGATAAGCGTAGCGCCATCAGGCGGTACGTCATGGCGATGAACCTCAGGAACATATAAATATAAGGAGAACCTGATTCCGTGCTAACTCTGTTACACCTGCTTTCTGCTGTTTCTATGCTGGTCTGGGGTACGCATATTGTGCGTACCGGCGTGATGCGTGTCTTTGGTGCCCGTTTACGCACTGTGCTCAGCCGTAGTGTTGAAAAGAAGCCGCTCGCCTTTTGTGCGGGGATCGGTGTGACTGCTCTGGTGCAAAGCAGCAACGCTACCACTATGCTGGTGACCTCATTCGTCGCGCAGGACCTGGTGGCGCTTACCCCTGCGTTAGTCATTGTGCTGGGTGCCGATGTGGGGACCGCGCTGATGGCGCGTATCCTGACCTTCGATCTCTCCTGGCTGTCGCCCTTGCTGATTTTTATCGGCGTCATTTTCTTTCTTGGGCGCAAGCAGTCTCGTGCTGGACAGCTGGGCCGGGTAGGTATTGGTCTGGGGTTGATTTTGCTGGCGCTGGAGCTGATTGTGCAGGCGGTAACGCCGATCACTCAGGCCAATGGTGTACAGGTGATTTTCGCCTCACTCACCGGCGATATCATGCTCGATGCGCTGATCGGCGCCATGTTCGCGATTATCAGTTACTCCAGCCTGGCGGCAGTTTTGCTGACGGCAACGCTGACCGCAGCGGGCATTATCTCGTTCCCGGTGGCGCTGTGCCTGGTGATTGGTGCCAACCTCGGCTCTGGCCTGTTGGCGATGCTCAACAACAGCGCTGCGAATGCCGCTGCTCGTCGTGTGGCGCTCGGCAGCCTGCTGTTTAAGTTGGTGGGCAGCCTGATTATCCTGCCGTTTGTTCATCCGTTGGCGAATTTGATGGATGAGCTGCCGCTGCCGAAATCTGAACTGGTTATCTACTTCCACGTGTTCTACAACCTGGTGCGTTGCGTGGCGATGGTACCGTTTGCCGAACCGATGGCGCGTTTTTGTAAACGTATTATCCGCGATGAACCCGAACTGGACGCGCATCTGAAACCTAAGCATCTGGATGTCAGCGCGCTGGATACACCAACGCTCGCTCTGGCGAATGCTGCCCGCGAAGCCCTGCGTATTGGTGATGCGATGGAGCAAATGATGGAGGGGTTGAAGAAGGTGATGCATGGCGAACCGCGCGAAGAAAAAGAACTGCGCAGGATGGCCGATGACATCAACGTATTGTATACGGCCATCAAGCTCTATCTGGCACGCATGCCTAAAGATGAGCTGGCGGAAGAAGAGTCGCGTCGCTGGGCAGAAATTATCGAAATGTCGCTCAACCTCGAGCAGGCTTCCGATATCGTTGAACGTATGGGCAGCGAGATTGCCGATAAGTCGCTGGCGGCGCGGCGGGCATTTTCCGTTGAAGGGTTAAAAGAACTGGATGCGCTCTACGATCTGCTGCTCAGTAACCTGCAGCTGGCAATGTCGGTGTTCTTCTCTGGCGATGTGACCAGCGCCCGCCGCCTGCGGCGTAGCAAGCATCGCTTTCGTATTCTGAATCGTCGTTATTCGCATGCGCACGTTGACCGTCTGCATCAGCAGAACGTGCAGAGCATCGAGACCAGCTCCTTGCATCTGGCATTGCTGGGCGATATGCAGCGTCTGAATTCACTGTTTTGCTCCGTGGCTTACAGTGTGCTGGAACAGCCGGATGAAGATGACGAGCGTGAGTACTAACGAGGACAGGTGAAATGTTGCCCGGTGGCGCAGTCCGGTAGGCCGGATAAGGCGTTTACGCCGCATCCGGCAATGTGCGCTGAACTGCCTGATGGCGCTGCGCTTATCAGGCCTACAGTTGTAGCCCGGATAAGACAAAGCCACCATCCGGCATCAGACAACCCATCAACTAAAAGCAGTGACCTGCTTCAACGGCAACCGCCTCTTCACCCGCTTTAAAGATATACGTGGTGTTCGGGCCGCCGAGCACGGACTTACCGTTACTCACCTTAATCCAGTTCCCTTCCGGCAGGCCAATCACCGTCAGCTCTGGTGCTACCACCAGCAGCTCGCGAATACGCTGTTCACGCGTTTCGCCTTTGTGGCCTTCCGGCAGCGCGTTGGTGAAATGTGGGTTAATCTGCAGCGGGAACAGACCCAGGGCATCAAAGCCTTTTGGATCGACAATCGGCATGTCGTTGGTGGTGCGGATGGTCTGGCAGGCAAGGTTGGAACCCGCGCTCCAGCCGATATACAGCGCACCGCGTTTGACGACATCCACAATCGGCGCCAACAGACCGCGCTCGCGGCTTTCTTTCAGTAACTGGAAGGTATTACCCCCGCCGACAATCACCAGCTCTGCATTTTCAATAGCGGCAATCGGATCGGCAACGGTATGAATACCCGTAACGTTGACGCCCATTGGCGCAAAGATGGCTGCCGTTTTCGCCGTGTACTCATCCCAGGTTTGCGTCACGCCAGCGAACGGAATAAACACCGCCGTACGGCGACCATTCAGTTGTTCAGCAATCAGCGGCAGCGCATGTTCCATCCAGCCTTTGCCCGGCAGCGTCGAGTTACTCAATAAAAGCAGTTCCATCATTTCTCCATGTAATCAGAAAATTACCAACCGCAGTCATGTTACCACCGTCAGTATAACGCCTCACTGATATGGCTCACGATGTTGGAAGGGGGAGAGAAGCTGGGGCTATTTTTTAAGTGTCAATTCAATACCGAGCACCTTCATCACTGCCAGCGTGGTTTTTAGCGTCGGGTTACCTTTCTCACTAAAAGAGCGATAAAGCTGCTCGCGGGATAATCCCGTTTCTGCCGCTATGTTCGCCATTCCCTTCGCGCGAGCCACCACGCCCAGTGCTTTTGCTATGTATGTTGCATCGCCTGTTTCGAGGGCATCGGCCATAAACACGGCAATTTCTTCATCATCAACCAGCGCAGTCGCGGGATCGTAGTGAGTAAGTTTATTCATGGCGGAAGATCTCCTGATAATCCAGTGAACGAGCGAGCATTTCCCAACAGGTTTAACATCACCAGCTAAACCATTAGCCAAACGAAAAAGGCGTGTGGCAATGAGCGTTTTAGCTTTCCTGTCCCGTAGGTTTTGCTCCCAACGCAGGAAAACCATTGTCTGAAGAATTTCCATGATGACGTTCCATGTATTTTATAAACTACATTATGAATTGACAAGTTGAGACCAGAGAGTAAAAAAATGGGGAGTAAGGGGAAATGCTTGCTGGAGGAAACAGGAAAGTGTCTCGCAATAATACGTAGTTTTTCAGGATGCTGCGGTTGATACGAAAATCGATGATAGGGGAGAAGGGCCGCTCCGTGCCAATAGCAGACCTTACCCACTGCAGTAATTTACCCGACTGAGATCCATTCAGTAATGGTTCTCGCCAACGCCTCAGGTTGTTCGAGCGGGATCATATGACCGCAATCCTTGATGGTTCTCAACGATGCACTAGGTATGGCATCGACCAGTTCCTCCGCCTCCTGCATGGAACGGATGGCGTCATCTTCACTGGCAATAACCAGAGTGGGACAACCTATCGTTGCTGAAGGGATACCTTGTCGGGTTAAGGTTGATTGCGTAATGAAGGCTTCAAATCCGAGACAACGTCCCATTTGCTGGATAGTTGAAATCATATCCCGATCTGATGCGTTTAGGGGGTGCAGTGACCGGGCAATAGCATTGCTGCTCAGCCCCTTAAACGTTGCGGGTGACAATGACTGCACGCTTTGCCGCTTTGATTCCGCCTCTAATGGCGTATCCTCCCGTAACGAACTGGCAATCAGTACCAGGGACTCCACACGATCCGAAAAATCTGCAGCAAACTGCCGGGCAATGTACCCTCCCAGTGAAAAACCTATCAACGTAAATTTGTCAGGCAGACAGGTACTCATATGCTGCGCGATATCATGCAGGGTTAGTCCTCCGGTTACGGAAGCATGATGAACAATACAGTTTGCCGGCAGGTATGTTTCAAATTCATGCCAGAGCATTTCATTCAGCATATACCCGGGAATTAAAACGATCGTTCGTGGCATTAGGCTCATAGCACTCGCTTAAATGTATCGAAGGATTAGCTCAGGAACGGTTTAAAAATATCTGACCAAGGCTGAAACGACAATCCCAAGGGTGATAGCTATTAAAGGTCTTTTATAAACCAGCATCACGACGGCCGTGGTCAATAATGCCATCTGAGCGCCTTTGTCGCCTGTGAGGGCAACGGGGGCTAAAATCGCCACGAGAACGGAGCCTGACATCCCCTGAATAAAGGCTTTTATTCGGTGATTAAAAGGCACAAAGGACATAATCCAGACACCACCCCATCGGGTAACGAGTGTGACCAACGCCATAATAAAAATAATAATAAGAGGTCCTGTGCCTACCGTCTCAATACTCATTTTTTCTCTCTCATGATAATTCCAGTAATACCTCCGGCGAGGGCTCCAGCGATCACATGACTATTTTCTGGTAACCATTTATACGCTATCAGCGAGGCACTGGCCGCTGCGGCCCAGATAATCAACATCCTCAGGTTTCTTTCCCCTTCGAACACCATAGAAAGGAGAAAACACCCCATGACCATATCAAGACCAACGCTTTTGGGATCCTGGATAACGCTCCCAAAATACAGTCCTGCCAGGGTCCCTGCTCCCCAAAAAAGCCATAACGCAAGACCGCCACCAAAGAGTAATCCCAACCCCGCGCTTCCCCTGCTGAATGCCTGTATGGACATGGCCCAGTTAGCATCGGAAACGACCATCATGATCCCGTAGCGTTTAGCGGGTGTTAACGCGCGCAACCACGGGTATAAAGTGGCCCCCATTAACAGATGCCTGGCATTAATGGCAAAAACTGTGGCGATAAGGGTTAATACAGGAACCTGATCGGTCCAAAGCTCTAAGGTGGCGAATTGAGCATAACCGGCAAAAACCAGCAAACTCATCATTGTCGCCGACGTCGGGTCCACTCCTTTCTGCGATGCGGCCAGGCCAAAGGCGGCACCAAAAATAGCGACAAAGAGTGAAACCGGGATAAGCTGCCGAAAACCAGCCCATACAAGCGAATGATTTAGTTGAGACAAATCGGGCTGGTGATGCGTCATCCGGGACCTCATGAATTTCATAACAGTGAAAGCAAACAGGGGGCCACTATGACAGTGTTGTGGAATCGATAAAAACGCATAATAATTGATATTAATATTTGATTATCGAATGCAAGGCTCAAAGGTGCATCATCAAGACCTCCAGATGGACTGGCTTAAATGTTTTGTCGCGGTAGTGGATGCGGGATCGCTTTCGGCTGCGGCACCTGAAGTCCATCGCTCACAATCTGCGGTCAGCATGCAACTTAAAAAGCTGGAATCTGCATTAGGGTGTCAGCTTTTACTTCGCGGCCCTCGTCAACATCAACTCACGTCTGAAGGACAAAAACTGCTGGGGTATGCCAGAAGGATGCTCGACCTTCATGCTGAAACACAGGCCGCATTTCACGGTAAGGAGTTAACAGGGCGTATTCGTCTGGGAGTTCCTGATGACTATGCAGCAAAATACCTTACCCCTGCGCTGAAGAGATTTGCCCCTAACTTTGGGTCAGTCGAGATCGAACTGAGCTGCGAGCAATCAACGTCACTCATTCCTCGCGTTGAGAGCGGCGATCTCGATTTGGCCCTGGTCTCCCGGGAGCAACCCAACCAGGGCGCGTTACTGTTTTATGAACCGATGGTGTGGGTGGGTTCTCCACAGTTTGAGGTCTGGCGGCGCGATCCATTACCCATTGCGGTTTATGAAAGTACAAGCCTTGCTAAACGTAGTGCTATCAACGCACTAGCACTGCAGGGGCGGAGATATAAGGTGGTGTATAACAGCTCCAGTCTGTCGGGACAGATTACAGCTGTAGAAAGTGGCCTAGCTGTTGCCGTTCTGACCCAGTGCAGCGTGCCACCTCATCTGCAAATTCTTGGCAGTGAACATCTTTTGGGGCCTCTTGAACCCATGGAAGTCTCATTGTTCAGAAGCCATACTTCCCAGGGTTCTCCTGCAGTGGATAGTTTGTACGATTTGCTCCTCAGGACATTACGGGTCAGAAAAGTTGAAAGTTAAGACGATTTATTAGGTGCCTCAACGTCCGCTCCTCACTCACAGCGGACCTTCAGCTCAGCTTCTTAGTCCGCTTTATGCTGTGAGTTCAATGGGTCGATGCAACGCTATCCTTAATCAAGGGGGACGTTGTCATGAAACGAAGAACTCGGATTAACTACACGCCAGAGCAGAAGGCAATTATCTGGGACAGATATAAGCAAGGTGA
>NZ_JANEWL010000101.1:0-17047 GCF_028069815.1 Citrobacter sp. Awk 2 | reverse complement strand
GTATTTAAGTGAGGTTACGGTGAGCAAATTACTCGGTGTGATCAAAGCAATAATTGGACAGGTTTATGTTGTTGACGCAAGTGGCGCACAGCGACGTGTTCATGAAGGCGACAGAGTATATAGCGGTGAAGAAATTGTGACCGGTGCCAACGGTGCGGTAAGTCTCTCTTTACCGGACGGAAAAACGCTGGATGTTGGTCGCAACAGCCACTGGGGCGATCATGGGCTACAGGCCAACTCTACTCCGGAACGTGATGCTCAGGATATTGCCGCCGTACAAAAAGCGATTGCTGATGGGGCTGACCCGACGCAGACACTGGATGCGACCGCAGCGGGTAATGAAGAGCCGGTGCAGTTGGAGGGCGGTGGGGGTGGTCACACGCTGGTCCAACTGGCCTTAACCGGACAAGTTGTTGATCCAACAGCCGGTTTTGACACGCAAGGGCTGGGGAGCCCGACCTGGGATATCAATCTGCCGGTAGGGGGGATTGGGGCTGGTGCGGCCAGTATTTTCCCTCCTGAAGTGCAAATTACCGAGTTTGCGGGTAACGATGGCTACATTAATAACACTGAATTCCACCGGACCCATTTAAGCGGCACCAGTAACCAAAATCACGTCACGCTCACCTTCACCGATAGCCAAAAAAACACATTCACTGTAGATGTCCCGGTAAGTAACGGTCACTGGAATATCGATACCGATCTTGGCGGACTGGTACCGGGAAATGTAACCGTGGTGGCAATAGCGACCGATGTCTCGGGGCGGACCGCACAAACTTTCGACAATGCGTTGATTGATATTACCGGTCCACGTATCGATATTACGGTCGATAGCGTGACCCCAGATAACCTGATTAACCACCAGGAGTCTCTTCTGTCGCAAACCGTGATTCACGGGTCTGTCGGAGGAGATGCAAAGCCGGGTGATGTCGTGACGCTGGTTGTCGACGGTATAACGTATACCGGCACGGTCGACGATCCGGGAACGGGCATTTTGACTTACAACATCCCGGTCCTGACCCAAGGGCTGCTGAATGACCCGACGATTCATGCCTCCCTCACCTCTACCGATGATGCCGGCAACAGCACCACCGTTTCGACCGATCACTATGTCGATAACGATTTGTATGCACAGAATGCGATGACCATCGGGACGGTGGCAAATGATGATGTCGTCAACGCTAACGAATCTCGCATGCCGACCATCATTTCTGGCGTAGCCAGCGGTGATGCCAAAGTGGGCGATCCGGTCACCTTGACGCTTCAGGGTAAAACATTCCATGGCACGGTGTTCGACGACCATGGCCAGCTGCGTTATGAAATTGTGGTGCCTTCCTCAACGCTGAAAGAAGGTGCAAATGATGTGCAGGTGACGCTGGTCAGCCATGACGCTGTCGGTAACGAAGCGATTGCTATTACGCACAAAACTGTGGTGCTGGATACCCAGGCACACAACACCCTGACGATTGACAATGTCACCGCCGATAACACCCTGAACTTCACTGAGCTGTCGGCGAATAAGCAGGTGATTATCGGGGAAGTGCGCGGGGAAGACGCGAAAGCGGGCGACCCGGTGCTGGTGGAGATCAGCGGCCATCAGTATCACGGCCAGGTGATTGATACCGGGAAAAATACCCTCGGCTACCGCATTGAAGTCGACTCTGCTACTTTTTCTGACAACGTCGGTCAGGTGCTGAAAGAGGTGACGGTACACGTCAGCGTCACTTCCCACGATGCGGCAGGTAACCTGGCAATTGCCACCAGCAACCACAACGTACATCTCGATAACTTCGCGGAAAACGCGGTGCATATTGATACCGTCGCGGGTGATGACCTTATTAATATCAAGGAATTTTTAGCCAACGGCGGGATCACGCAAATTACCGGTACCGTGACCGGCGTGGATGCGAAAGTGGGTGATGTGGTTACCCTGGAGCTGAAGGGGGGCGCGGTGATTCACAGTTCGGTTATCGCGCTGGCGGGCGGTGGGCTGGGCTATAGCATTCCGGTAAACAGCCATAAGCTGGTAACTCATCCAGAATTTAGGGTTTCTGTTACCTCTACGGACCCAGTGGGGAACAGCGTCACGCATTCTGAAACCAAAACCATCAGCGCCGACCTGTATACGCAGTCGCATATCACCATTGATGGTGTGACCGCTGATAACGTCATCAACATCAAGGAATCGACGGACAATAACGGCAAGACCACCATCAGTGGCACGGTAAGCGGCGATGCGAAAGAGCACGATACCGTTGAGCTGGTGATTAATGGTCAACACTATTCGGGTGAAGTGGAAAAGCTGGCAAACGGCAATCTGGTCTACCATATCCCTGTAGAGACTAAGGATCTGTTAGCCAACCCGCTTATCCATGCGAGCATTCATACCACGGACGATCATGGCAACGAAATGACGGCGGTGACGAAACATGTCGTTGGGCTGGATCTTAACGCCAGCGCCTCTATCGGCATTGATACCGTCGCCGGTGATGACATTATCAGTAAAGCCGAGTCCGAGCTGCATAAGGCAACCATCACAGGGCCCGTCGGCGGCGATGCGCAGAAAGATGATACCGTCACCTTAACCTTCAACGGTAAAACCTATATCAGCAAGGTTATTGAACTCGCTAACCACTCGCTGGGCTACCGCATTGAGGTCGACACAGACACACTGACGGATGGCAGCGACCAGAAGATCCATGTCTCCATCTCAACCGTTGACGAACACGGCAATACAGCAGCAGCAACGTCCGAGCATATGGTGCATATCGATCTGCACGCTGAGGCGAGCATTACGATTGATAAGGTGACTGCCGATAACACCCTGAACCATGCTGAACTGAATATGGCTAAGCAAATCATCAGCGGTAGCGTTGGCGGTGATGCGAAAGTTGACGATGAAGTCACCCTCGAAATTAATGGCTACAAGTTTACCGGTAAGGTCATTTCACTAGGTAATAACCATTTGGGTTACCGAATCCCGGTCGACTCGTCGGCATTCAGTGACAACCAGGGTGACCAGGATAAACATGTCAACATCAGGGCGACGGTTACCTCCCACGATGCGGCGGGCAACCTGGCGATTGCCACCTGCGACCATAACGTGCATATCGACAACTTTGCGGTAAACCAGGTGCATATCGATACCGTCGCGGGCGATGACGTTATTAATATCAAAGAGTTTTCCGCCAACGGTGGCATTACGCCAATCACCGGCACCGTGACTGGTGTTGATGCGAAAGTGGGTGATACGGTGATCCTGAAGCTGGATGGTGTTACGGTGATGCAAGGTGCCGTTATCACGCTGGCGGGCGGTGGGCTGGGGTACCGCTTCCCGATGAATACCCATATGTTGATGAGCCATCCGGAAATTACCGTGTCTGTTACCTCCACCGATGCAGAGGGGAACAGCGTCACGCATTCAGAGATGAAAACCATCAGTAGCGATATGTACACGCAGTCGCATATCACCATTGATGGTGTGACCGCTGATAACTTCATCAACATCAAGGAATCGACGGACAATAACGGCAAGACCACCATCAGTGGCACGGTAAGCGGCGATGCGAAAGAGCACGATACTGTTGAGCTGGTGATTAATGGTCATCCGTACTCCGGTGCGGTGGTGAAGCTGGCGAACGGTGGTCTGGGCTACTATATCCCGGTTGACACCCAGAACCTGGTCAACGATCCGGTGATTCACGCGAGTATTCACACCACAGATAATCATGGTAACGAAACCACCGCCATCGCAGAACGTACCGTTGGGCTGGATCTGAACGCCAGCGCCTCTATCGGCATCGATACCGTTGCAGGTGATGACATTATCAGTAAGGCAGAGTCTATTCTGCATAAGACGACTATCACGGGGTCGGTCGGCGGCGATGCGCGGGAAGGTAATGACGTCACCTTAACCTTTAATGGCAAGACCTACCACGGCCAGGTCAGTAAGCTGCCTGACGGCTCGCTGGGCTACAACATTGAAGTCAGCACCGACAACCTGAAAGACGGCAGTGACCAAAAGGTCCATGTCTCCATCTCAACCGTTGACGAACACGGCAATACAGCAGCAGCAACGTCCGAGCATATGGTGCATATCGATCTGCACGCTGAGGCGACGATTACGATTGATAAGGTCACTGCTGATAATGTACTGAACCATAGTGAACTGGATATGGCTCAGCAAATCATCACCGGCACCGTCGGCGGTGATGCGAAAGTTCACGATGTTGTCACTCTTGAGATTAATGGCCACACATTTACAGGTGAAGTTATCACGCTGAATAACGGTAAACTGGGCTATCAAATCCCGGTCGACTCGTCGGCGTTCAGCGATAATCTGGGTGACCAGGATAAAGATGTGACATTCAGAGCCACGGTCGTCTCACATGATGCCGTAGGTAATGAGGTCATCAAACACACTGACCATAAAGTTCATATTGATAACCATGCGGCGGCGGCGATCACCATCGATACCGTGGCGGGCGACGATATGATTAACGGCGCCGAGTCCGTTAAGCCGACTACCGAGGTGATGGGCACGGTTTCCGGCGATGTGGATGTTGGCTTTAAAGTTGAGGTTATCGTCAACGGTAAAACCTACGAAACCACCGTTCAGCACCTGCCTGAGCATAACGGCGCGCTGGGCTATAAACTGGATGTTCAGAGTAGCGATCTCGTCGCCAACCCACATATTACTGCGCATGTGGTGGGTCAGGATATTGCTGGCAACACCCAGGATGGTCTGATGGGTAAAGATTTGCAGGTTGACCTCCAGGCAGATGCGACCCTGACTATCGATCCTGTCACCGGCGACAATATGGTCAACGGCGATGAATCCCGTCAGCCGTTCACCTTTGTGACCGGGAAAGTCGGCGGCGATGTACACGTCAACGATACCGTTTATCTGACCGTGAACGGCCATACCCTGACCGGGAAAGTCAGCGATCAGGGTGGCGGTCATTTAGGTTACAAAATTAAAGTCAGCACGGCTGATTTACTGAGCGATCCGCATCTGACTGCGACCGTCAGCACCACAGATGTGGCAGGCAACCCGGCAACGGCCAATGCGCAGACCACGGTAGTGATTGATACCCGCGTGGATGCGACGATTACGATCGATTCCGTTACGTCAGACAACACGCTGAATGATGTCGAACAGCATCAGGCCACCACCGTCGTCACCGGCACTGTGACCGGCGAGGTTCATCCGGGCGATCCGCTGGTGATGACGATCAACGGCCATTCGTATCCTGGTTTTGTTGACGTGATTAGCGGCAATCGGTTGGGTTACAAGATGGTCGTATCGACGTCCGACCTGGTGGCTAACCCGCATATTGTCGTGTCGATGGATATCACCGACGCGGCGCAGAACCATGCCCATATTGTGGCGCATCATGACGTTAATCTGGACAACCAGGCCCTTGCCGCGATCACCATCGATCGCGTGACGGGTGATGACGTTCTGAACGGCACTGAACTGCAGGTGCCTAAAACAACCATCAGCGGTACGGTGGGGGGCGATGCGCAGGTGGGGAATACGGTTCATCTGACCATCGGCGGTCATCAGGTCGATGCCACTGTGGTTGACCTGCCGAATCTGGGTACATTGGGTTATCACATTGATGTGGATACCCAATGGCTGCAAAACGATCCGCATATCACGGCAACCATTACCACCACCGATCCTTACGGCAATACCGCGACGGCAGATGCGACAAGCACGGTGACAATTGACGATCGTGCCGAGGCTATCGTCCATATCGACCCGCTGGTGACGGATGATAACGATGCGGTGATCAACTACAAAGAGGCGCATAACCCGCTGACCACCGTGACCGGTAGTGTGGGCGGTGATGTGACGGTGGGCGATCTGGTCGAACTGACCATTAACCATCAGACCTACTATGCGCAGGTTCATGATGACCACGGTAAGCATGTATTTCGCACCGAGGTTTCAACGCTCGATCTGTTGATGGACCCGAATATCCATGCCGAGGTGACGGCAAAAGATGCGGCAGGCAACGTTGCGCACGGGCATGATGATATGCCGGTAGTGATTGATACTCTTGCTGATGCCGGGATAACTATTGATTCCGCCTCCAGTGGTCGACCACCAGGTAACCCTATTGCGAATAACCTGCTTCCTGGCAGCAGGCCGGACTTTATCGCCATAACCGGACATGTCGTTCCCGATGCGGTTATAGGTGATACGGTGACCATAACGGTGGGACACGGATTTGTCCTGACCACTCAAGTCATTACACTTCCCGATGGTCAACTCGGCTATCAGGCGGATATTGGCTCCGATAAATTCGCAGACAATGGCGATATTCTGGTGTCTATCACCACCCATGATAATCATGGCAACACGGCGACAGCAACAGAGCATAAATTTATCGATCTACCGTGGTTGCACTATACACCCGTGATCGGCAATACGCCTTACGGGTTCACGACGCCGCCAGTGGTCACCCCGCCGACAACGGGGACGGGCGTCACACAGCCGCAGAAGCCGCATGTCCATCTCACGGTCGATCCGGTAACGGGCGATGACGTTCTCAACGGCGCTGAAGCGCAAAAACCGACCACGCCGATTCGTGGCCGGGTAACCGGTGATGCCCACGTTGGCGATGACGTGACCGTTATCATCAATAATCAGTCTCACACTGGCAAAGTGTTTGAGATTCCGGGGCTGCCGGGGGAAATGGCCTGGCGGGTTGATGTTCCTTCGTCCGAGCTTAAGGCGCATCCGACGTTTGAGGTATCCATTACCGTCAATAACGCTGCGGGCAGCGACACCTCGAGCGTACCGAAAACTATTCAGGTCGATACCGATAACCCGGTCCACATCACCATGGGCAAGGTTGCCGGCGATGACGTGATCAACGGCAAAGAAGCGCAAAGCGGTAAAACAACGATCAGCGGTACGGTCAGCGGTGAAGGCATTCATGACGGCAGCGTAGTCTCGCTGCTGGTGAATGGTAATACCTTAACCGCCGCGGTGCATGCCGATCACGGCCAATGGGTTTGGTCGAAGGAAGTCAGCATCAACGATCTGCGTAATACCCCGGATATTATCGCCTCGGTAAGCGCCACCGATGCTGCCGGGAATCCCGGCACCGGATCGACGTCAAAGCACGTTGACGTCGATCTTAAAGCCGATGCGGGCGTCACGGTCGATAATATTACCGCCGACAACGTCCTGAACGCACAGGAAACAGGGCTGCCTACGATTGCGGTGAGCGGTTTTGTTTCGGGTGATGTCCACCAGGGGGAAAGCGTGACCCTGAAGGTTAACGGTCAAACTTATACCGCGATGATTGATGCGAATAAGCACTACACCGTTGATATCAATACATCAGATCTGGTGGCTGACCATTCCATCGAGGCTACGGTGACTGGCCACGATAATCACGGCAACGTCCAGGACACCAGTATCACCAAAGCGTTTTCTGTTGATACCACCGCGACGGCTGCGGTAACGGTTAATACCGTGGGCGGCGATGATGTGATCAATGCTGATGAGATAAAAGCCGGTACGGTCGAAGTCAGCGGCACCGTGAATGGTGACGTACACAAAAACGATAAGGTTTATATCACTGTTAATGGCAATCCGGTTGAGGCTACGGTCATTGAACTGCCGCATATGAACGGGCAGTTGGGGTATAAAGCGTTCGTCAGCACCGCGGATCTGCAGGCTGATCCTACCATTCACGTCAGCGTGACGGGTCATGATGCGGCAGGTAATAGCCAGCCTGCGACGTATGACAAAACCGTGGTCATTGACGATCACGTGGATGCGACGATTGTGCTGGACACCGTGTCCAATGATGACGTGCTGAATAACGTTGAAGCCGGGAAGCCGACCACCACCATCACCGGTTCTGTGACCGGCGATGTTGAGGTTGGCGATTTGGTCACTGTCACCGTCAATGGCAAGGATCTGACGGCGAAAGTCACCGACAGCGGCGGCCATAAGGTGTTCCGTGTTGAAGCCAGTACGGTTGATCTGGTTCACGACCAGCATATTACCGCCCACGTTGTCGCCCATGATGATGCCGGTAACCGCCAGCAGATTGATACTGATAAGACGATCACAGTCGATCGCGTGGCTTCTGGCACCGTTAGCGTTGATAGCGTCACAGCGGATAACGTTCTCAACCACCAGGAATTATCGGGACAGAAGGTCACCATCACCGGCCATGTCGGCGGCGATGCGCAGCTTGACGATCCGGTGACCTTAACCATCGGCAGTACTTCGGTTAATGGCAAAGTCATTACGCTGAGCAACGGTGGTTTGGGTTATCAGATTGACGTGGATTCCGCCGTTCTGCGCGCCAACACATCAATTGATGTGAAGGTTACCGGGCATGACGCGCCGGGAAACCCGTTCACCGCAACATCGACGCATGCCTATTCTGTTGATGAGCAGGCCAACGGCGCTATTACCATTAATGACCACATCGCAGGCGACAACGTCGTTAACCTGAATGAATCGAAGTCAGATACGGTGATTAAATTTACGGTTTCCGGCGATACGCACCCGACCGATGTCGTTGAAGTGAGTATCAACGGCAACAATATGAAGGCTACGTTGGTGCCTGGCTCCTCGACGGTTTATCAGGTTGCGGTTCCGGGTTCGTACCTCAGTGAGGGCGACAATAAGGTTGAGGTGAAAACGACGTTACACGATGGTGCAGGCAACGCGTTAGAGGTGCACGATCAGAAAAACGTGGTGCTGGATACGCATGCTGACGGCACGATTACCCTCACCGATGGTATCGCGGGCGACAACGTTGTGAACCAGAAAGAATCGCTAACGGATACCGTGATTAGCGGGACGGTCACGGGCGATGCGCAGGCGGGGGGAACGGTCACGATCAGCGTTAATGGCCATGACACCATTGCTACGATAGTTGCCGATCCTGCGACCCATACACTGGGTTACCAGGCGGCGATATCGAATGCGTATCTGAACGAAGGCAACAACGACGTTCAGGTGAAGACGACGTTACGTGATGCGGCGGGCAATACGCGAGATGTGAGCGATCACAAAAATCTGATCCTCGATACTCACGCCGATGCCAGCATCGTGGTCGATAAAATCGCCGGCGATAACCATATTTCACGCGCTGAAGCACAGGATACCGTCACGCACATCACCGGTAGCGTAACGGGCGATGTACATGACGGCGAGCACATCAGCGCGCTGGTTAACGGTCATCTGTATGATGCAACGCTGCATCAGGTGAATAACGAACTGCGTTATGACTTTGAGGTGGATACGTCGTCATTCCGTGCCGGGCATAACCGTGTGAACGTGCTGGTTGAGGCGAACGATAACCACGGCAATACCGCACACTATGCGCAAACGCTGAATGTCATCATGGACGATCCCACGCCGATCAAAGGTCAAGCGGTGGACAAGGGGCATCATGCGGCGGTTCAGCATGCCTTGCACGATTTGTTTGACGATAGTGCGCTGTCACTCTCCTATGCCTCTTCTACGAAGGTACATGGGACGAATGTGGCGCAGGGTGTTACAGACAAAGCGAAGAGCGCTCTCGATAACGTTGATCTCAGCGATTTGGCGCGTGAACTGCACGAAGGTGTGGACATCGCGAAATACATTCACAGCGGCGACGATCATCATCTGATTGCCAGCCCGGCGAAGGTCGCGCATGGGATTGATACCGCGCTGTCGGGTCACCCTGGCGGTGATTTACATTCCACGACGTATTCGCTGGATCACCTGATCGCTAAACCTGACCAAAATCACACTCACTAACGGATGCTTACTGCCCTGTGCCAACAGGGCAGTGCATCACGCAATATGTAAGGTTACAACATGAATTCTGTTCCACCAGATGCAAACGCTCATCCTGAAAAAGAAGGGGGGAGCAAAAGCGCGGAACTTGATAATCAACAGTTCCTGGCGATGCTGCAAAAGAGCGACCTTGAAATGGTGCGCGTACTGGACGACCTGATTTACCTGCTGATCCGTAAAGGGGTCATTGCCATTACCGATCTTCCGCCAATGGCACAGGTAAAACTGATGAATCGCGCGAACGCGCGCCAGGAGCTTGGTGGGTTAGAACAACTGCTGGGTAGCGATGACCGTATTTTTTAGCGTAGGCAGGCAGTCAGCGTGCAAGCCGGATAAGCGAAGCGCCATCCGGCAAACACAGTGCTAGTGTAATTGTGACAACGGTGCGGGCTCACCCAGTAGTTGCCCCATCGCGCCATCAATGCCTAATTCCTGCAATACCGTCAGCTCGCCCTGCGTTTCAACGCGTTCAGCGATTAATGGCAGGTCAATACTGCGCGTAGCGTTGCATAACACTTCAATAAACAACCGCTTATCGCTTTCCTGATCAATATTACGAATGTAGCTACTGTCGATTTTCAGCCAGGCAAGCCCCCACTGGGACAGATGACCGATCATATCGAAGCGGCTGCCAAAGTGCTGCAGACCCAGCGAGCAGCGATGCTGGCTCACGGCTTTCACAAACGCCGCCATTTGGTTTGGCCCTGGCAACTGATTTTCATCCAGTTCCAGAATCAGTTGACTGGCTAATCGTGGTGAATATTTCAATGGATTCAACAGGTCCGCCACCGTGTTTGCACTGGCGACGGAACTGCCGGAAATGCTCAGAGCGAGTTTTCCTGGCGCAGTTTTCAGCTGATTTAACGTCAGTTTCAGCATCACCCGGTCCAGACGATGGCTCCAGCCAAAACGGTGGATCCACGGCAGGAATCGACCAGCGTTAATGGTGTTGCCCTGTTCATCAACAATGCGTGACAGCACTTTGTAATGCAGAATGTTGTGCGGGTGCTGGCAGTCCACAACGGGCTGATAAACCAACTGGAATTGCTGATTTTCCAGCGCGTGTTCAAGACGCACAAACCACAGGTGCTGATCTTCGGTCGCCGTCGCCACGTCGGTGGTGGGCACGACCTGATGCTCAGTGTGTGTTTCTACTTCCACCAACAGACGATCGGCCTGAATCAGCAATGTCTGTGCATTATCTCCGGCGCTGAATGGCACCATGCTGGTATAGGCGACGGGCTGTTGGTCTGACATCCCGGTGGCATAAAAGGCCATGAGCTTTTGGCTAAGTGAATTGCTCAGTTCCAGCATTTCGCCGTGCGTGACGCCGGGGCAGAGCAGAGCAAACTCGCCCCCGCGAATACGGGCGACGGTACTGTTGAGAGACGCATATTTTTCTTTCTGCGCTGTCAGCAGGTTGGCGATATTGAGCAGTAACTTGTCGGTATGCGGCCCACCAAAACGTTGGTTTAGCCCACCTAAGTCCTGCACGCGGATTAACATCAGATATCCTGGCGCAGTATCAGCATCGCTCAGGCGTGCCTGAAGCTGCATATCGAATGCCCGGCGGTTAGCGATTCCGGTCTGGCTGTCGAGATAGGCTTCGTTGTGCAAACGTTCACTGTAGATGGCCTGCTCTTCAAATAATGACTTGAGTTTGGTTGCCATCAGATTCATCGCCCCGATAACACGACGCAACTCCGGTGTTTTGGGGAGTTCTGACAGGGTCAGAAACTCACGGCGGGTAATAGCTTCTGACTGTTTCGCCAGGTAATTGAGCGGTTGCAGCAGTTTGCGCAGCAGCAAAACACCAGCCCCCAGGCAAATGAGGCTACAGGACAGCATCCATAACAGATTACCTAACGTATTGTCCCACAGGCGCTGCACAGCAAAGATAGGGTCACTGGTGACTTCAACACGTGCCGCCTGCTGCCAGCCACGCATGATTGTCGCTTCGCCGGTTTGCGCCGTGACATCTACCAGCTCAACAAACCAGGCGGGTACATTGGGGATCGATGCTGCCGCACTCCGCTCAAGGATGATTTTGCCGTTCTTCAGATCGACAATGCGGATTTTTTTGTAGTAACCGCTATCGAAAATCGAGCTGACCATTAGCTCAATCATCGCCGGATCGTTGACATTGGGGGTCAGCGAAACCCCTAACGCTGTTGCCGCATCCTGAGCATGCGAAAGGAGCTGATTGTTGGACTGATCGCGGGAGCTTTCCAGCGTCACAATAAAATTGCCGCTGAATACCACCAGCATAAAGAGAGAGATTGCCAGGAGTAACTGTTTGAAAAGAGACACAGGCGATTCCTATTTATCCATCGGGAAGCCCTCTTCCCGCATTTTTGTGAAAACTTGCTGCCAGCGAGAAAGTCTCTTGCTGTCGCCAACGCGTTTATTGTTCTGTGTGCCCGGGAGCCAGAGACCACTGTTGTTAAAGGAGTACACGGGTAATAAATCGGTACGCTGCGTGGCCGGTGAAAGGGTGTTCGTCAGGCTGTCGAGTACCAGCGGGACTGCGTCCGGCGCGGCATACCAGGTCAATACCATGTGCGCCCGGTTATAGCTCAGGGCTTTAACATAGGTGATGCGCAGCTTCTCTTCGGGGACACCCAACTGCCGGAGCGTAAAATATTTGGCGATTGCGTAATCTTCACAATCGGCCTCACCTTTGCGCAAAGACTCTACCGGCGTTGCCCAGTAGTCCACGCTGTGCCAGACCTCGCTATCTTCGGCGTAATGTAATTGCGTGTTGAAAAACAGGTTTACGGCGCGTAATTGTGTTTGTTCGTCTGCATTTCGTAGTGTGATCAGCAACTGCTGCCAGGCATTGATTCGCTGTTGTGCGTCTGCGCGGGCAGGACCATACAGCGCATCGGATTTCTGCTGAATAGTGGCAAAGTCCCAGGCCGCACGCAGTGAGTTGACGGTGAGTACCAGCAGCAGAGCGCCTGATATCTGCCAGAAGCGAATGATTCGCTGAAGCGTACACGAACGGAAAATGTTCAATTGCTATGCTGGCAATGGACGGCGGGTTGATGATTTATATTTTTGCAGGAATCAGGCATCAGCCATTTTTTACGCAGCTGTGCATCAAGCGGTGAGGCAAAAATATTTTTCAGCGTACTGTTAACAAAGGTCACAAACTGCGGATCGTTCTTGCGCATCATAATGGCATAGTGCATATCACTGCCGATGGTCTCAGACGACACGCTAAATTGTTCGGGTTGTTCATCGTGGTTGATCAGCGGCCAGGACAGAACATCATCGAGGAATAATGCGGCGGATTCATTATGTGCCATTTTCTCGAACGCACCGTTGATGGTGGTGGTGGTAATCGTTGAGATATTGAGATGCTTCTCTCTGTTGACTTTATTAAACTCCAGGAGATCTTTTGAGCTTCCAGTCAGGCTCACTGTCCGTCCTTTTAAATCCTCAAGCGCGTCAATATTGTTTTTGCGCAACGAGATAATGCGCATTTTGGCGATGTAATAGTCAATTGAAAATGAAACGCTGGAGGTCCGTTCCGGCGCGTTAGCATTAACGCCACAATCCATATCTATTTTGCGGGTGTTCAATGCGGAGAAACGGTCCGCAAAGTTCACGGGAATATAGTGAACGGTTAAGCTGTTGAGCTTCAGATACAGGCGTAGTTTATCGGCAATGATGTTGCACAGCGCTACGGTGTAACCCGTGACTTTGCCACTTTTATCGGTGAAAGAGAAAGGCGGTAGTTGACGATAGCCGATGTTTAACACGCTGCTGTACTGGATATGGTCAAGCGTAGCGGCGTTTTGCTGCGCTATCAGTGCAGGGGATGTCGCGACGCCAATCAGCAAGATCAGCCAATGCATCGCGCGCTTTATCCTTGTCATTTCATGATTAATTATATTTTTCATAATCAAAACTGATCTTCTTCTTAGCTGCGGTGAGTGCTTTCAGGTTATCTGACATGGGAATGTTTAAATTAATGGCGCCAGGCGGTATCGGAGACTGAAACCATTTAGTGTACAGCGCGGTAAACTCTTTGCTGGTCATGAGTGACGAGAGCGCACTATCAACAAATTCTTTAAATTCTTTATCGTGTAAAGGGAGCAACAGCCCGGCAGGAAGTGGGGCACTGAGGGCAATTTTTGATAGCGCATAATCTTCGGGATTGGTGGCCTGAGCAATCATTCCTTTCAATAATACCGTGCTGGAGATCAGGGCTGAGTATTCGCCATTCTTGAGTTCATTGAAGGCGGCAACATTATTCGTATCAAGCTGAATATTGATATCAAGGGCATTAGCGGTATTGATTTTTTGCAATTGCTCCACATAAATTGTGCCGCTTTTTACCAGCACGCTATGCCCGGATAGTTCGCCCAAATGGTTAATGCTGTCATTTTTACGCATGACATAGCGGGTGCTGGAAAAGTAAAAAGGCAGTGAGAATTCGCTAATGCTGTGGCGGCTTTTCGAATAAAAGGCAGGTATACACATGATGTCTGCCATATGATTTTTCATCAGTACAAACTGTGATGCCGAATTGGTCTTCACCCATTCAATGTTTAGCTTTTTAAGCTGTAGTTTTGTTTTGAGCGCGCTGACAATATTTTTGCAAATATCAATAGAATAGCCTGCGGGGTCATTACCGTTCTGCCAGGAGAAGGGAAACGCATCATCCTGATAGCCAAGGATGATGGTTTGTGTACTGGCAATCTTCTCCAGCGCATGTAACGACGGGGGAGATGCGGCCGTGCAACGTGTGCAAAAGGCGATCAGCAAAGAAAAGGCCAGCAATACGCGTGTTGTGATGCGTAAGAAGTCAGACATTGCACGCTTCCTCTGCAAAAATCGCTTCGCTAAAGGAGGACAACACGTCATGCTCGCGAAGTGGATAGCTGAAGAAATATCCCTGAACATGCTGGCACTCAATATCGCGCAGAATGTCCCGCTGATATTCGGTTTCCACCCCTTCTGCAGTAACCGACATATTGTATTTATGAGCGAACTGGATAAGCATTACGATCAAATACTGGCTGGCATTATCTTGCTTCAGCTTCTCGACCAGCGAGCGTGCGATCTTAATGCGGGTGAAAGGGTAGATCAGTAAATAATCCAGCGCCGCGTATCCGGTTCCTAAATCGTCCATTGCGATTTCGATGCCCAGAGAACGGATCTCTTGCAGTACGGGCAAGGCAATCGCCTTATCCAGTTTCTCCGATTCAGTGATCTCTATTTCCAGGCGTTCTGCTGACAGTTGGCTGTTACGTAATGCATCTTTAATCACGTCAACCAGGCCGGGGCTATGTAGCTGATAGGCCGAGATGTTGACGGCAACCCGGATGTGTTCCGGCCATTTGGCTGCGGATTCGCAGGACTGGCGAATAATCCACTCACCTAAACGGACAATCAGACCGGAGCTTTCGGCAATATTGATAAAATAATCAGGGTAAATCAGGCCTTTGGTCGGATGGTTCCAGCGGATCAGCGATTCATAGCCATAAACCGTTTCATCATGCAGATTCATAATCGGCTGGTAGTAAAGTTCGAACTCCTCGTTATCAATACCGTCGATGATCTCCTGGTTAATGAACAGACCGTGGGTCTGCGTCATCACCATGCCGTCTTCGAAGAAATGGAAGCAACCGCGGCCATGATGTTTGGAGGCATACATGGCAAGGTCGGCATTGATCATCAATGTGGAGGTGTTATTGCCCTGCCAGGGGGCTGTTGTAATCCCGATGCTGCAGCTAATGGAGAATGTGTGAGTGCTCCAGGTGAAGGGGGTGCTCAATGCCCGAATGATACGTTTCGACAGGCGGTTTGCTTCTTTGACGGCGTTCTCGCTGACCTGTTGCAGGATCGCAAATTCATCACCGCCCAGTCGCGCTGCCATATCGTTAGGTCCCAGTAGCAATTGCAGACGCTGGGCCACGCTGATTAACACTTCATCGCCTGCTTTATGACCGAAAGTGTCATTGACCGGTTTAAAGTTATCGAGGTCGATGAGCAGCAGGTTGAACTGCTTTTCTTCCTGATGGATTTCGCTGACGCGTTTATCCAGCTCAAGACCAAACGAAACGCGGTTAGGTAATCCGGTCAGCGAATCATGATGGGCCATATGCTCCATCTTTTGCGACATCTCATGCATGCGTTGCAGATAGCCGCGTTCTTTCATTGCCACACGCAGTTTTTCAATCGCACCGGCCAGATGGCCAATCTCATCGTCCTGGTCAAGGTAGGGCGTTATGCAGTCGGTCTCTTCATGGGCAATGCGGGTAATCGAATTAATCAGTAACGGAACCGGGCGGAATAACCGGCGCATGAACAAGGTACCCAGCGCCAACGTCACCAGCAAAATGAGAACAAAGATGATGCAGCTCTTTTTCAGCATCGCATCGTAGGCTGCGTACAGGTCGCTCTTTTTACCAATGCTGCTTATCAGGCTACCGAGGATTTCGCCAGATGGCGTCAAAATAGGGACTGCGCTAATAAAGCACTCTTCACCATTAATCTGGGCGAAACCGATGTAGTAATTGGCCAGCACGTCACGCGGCAGGTGTCCGGAGAAGGAGATAATGCCTTCGCCATCTTCCGATTTATTGTTGATGCCGACGTAGCCTTTCTCCGGCGTGTAAAGAAACAGCCAGGTAGGGCTGTGTGTTTGCACCGAAGCCAGCGCCAGGACGTCTACCGGGTTATAGCCGGTTTGCAGAATGGAGTCGGTATCGCCAATTTGTCGGTCGGAGACGATACGGGAGATTTGCCCTGAATCGCTGGTTTCAACCGACACGTTGGTATACACGCTTCTGATGATGTAGGTCATGATCTGTGCATTTGCTTCCGCCCGCTGAACCCACTGCTGCCAGGAGAAGTTGTCTATCAGGCTCCAGCTGGTAAAGGCGCCAGCGCCAAAAGCAATAACGATGCCCGCCAGCAAAAATTGCGTTATTTTGCCGGTGATCGAATGTTGCCACCCCTTTATAGCGCTAAGGGAAAACCGAGACGTTGCCACAGATTTTGTTAATTCCTGAAAAGATAGTGCTAATGCTGAATTGAATTTCTGCTATTACTTAATGGAATAGTATTAGATGACAAATTTGAAACGCCAAGCGTAACAAATAACTAACATTGAACAACGGTGAGTAATGACAGAAATAACGGTATGCGAATATAAATAATGCTGTTCTTTTCGTCAACAGGTAAGTTTGTACACTAAAATAC
>NZ_JANEWL010000100.1:0-17373 GCF_028069815.1 Citrobacter sp. Awk 2 | reverse complement strand
ATATGAATGTTAATGAAATTAGGTAGCATTATTATTCAGATAATTAATCTAAAGCTGTAAATAATGCGTTGTTTTTCATAACAAATATTTATCAAACCAGGCAAGAGTGCGTTCCCAGGCTAAATCAGCAGCTGCTTTATCATAACGGGGTGTCGAATCGTTATGAAAACCATGATTAACACCAGGATAGATATATGCTTGATAGATTTTCTTATTCGCTTTGAGTGCAGCGTCATAAGCGGGCCAGCCGTCATTAATTCGTGTGTCTAGCTCTGCATAGTGTAATAATAAAGGCGCATTAATTTTAGGGACATCGGAGGCAGGAACCTGACGCCCATAAAAGGGCACCGCACATGCCAGTTCAGGGAAAGCAACAGCCGCTGCATTCGCCACACCACCACCGTAGCAAAATCCAGTGATCCCCACCTTTCCCGTCGTCATCGAATAATGCTGCATAAATTCAATAGCAGCAAAAAAATCATTCATCAGCTTAACGGGGTCAACCTGCTGCTGTAATTCCCGGCCTTTATCATCATTGCCGGGATAACCTCCCAGTGAACTTAATCCATCGGGGGCCAGCGCTATATAACCCGCCTTCGCCACCCGCCGTGCTACATCCTCAATATACGGATTCAAACCGCGATTCTCATGTACCACAACCACTGCCGGAACCTTCCCCGTCACCTTCGCAGGTTTCACCAGATAACCTCGCACATCACCATGCCCATCTGGCGATGGATAGGTAATGTATTCTGCCAGAATATCGGGGTCGGTAAATTCTACCTGCGTTGCCAGGGCATAATTCGGTTTCAGCAAATTGAATAGCGCCAGTGCCGTCATGCCACCTACCGCATATTTCGCCGCCAGATTCAGAAACGCTCGTTTAGATATTTTGCCATGGGCGTAATAGTCATAGTAATCGAGTAACTCCTGCGGAAAGTCTTTAGCAGTCAAACGCGGCATGGTTGCACTCCTTAGTGATGTTTTTTAAGCAAAGCACAGTGGTCTGTTTTTGCCCAGTTTTTCATCCCAATGTGACCTGGGGAACGGGATATTCACCACGAACCCGCTAGAATAGAAACGTTGTTTTGAAATTCACCTGCACTAAGGAGATCTCATGGCCTGGTTTGCCAATCCTGAACGTTATGAGCAAATGCTCTATCGCTACTGTGGTCGCAGCGGCTTGCGCTTGCCCGCGCTATCGCTGGGTTTATGGCACAGTTTTGGACACGTTCAAGCTCTGGATTCACAACGAGCATTGCTGCGAAAAGCATTTGATTTAGGGATCACACATTTTGATTTAGCCAACAACTACGGGCCGCCTCCGGGCAGTGCTGAAGAGAATTTTGGTCGGTTATTGCGTGAGGATTTTGCACACTATCGTGATGAATTGATTATCTCGACCAAAGCGGGTTACGACATGTGGCCGGGGCCGTACGGTTCTGGCGGCTCACGCAAGTATCTGCTGGCCAGCCTCGACCAGAGCCTCAAGCGTATGGGTCTCGACTACGTCGATATCTTCTATTCGCACCGCGTTGATGAAAACACACCAATGGAAGAGACAGCTTCCGCGCTGGCCCAGGCCGTGCAAAGTGGCAAAGCGCTGTATGTCGGCATCTCATCTTATTCTCCAGAGCGCACACAGAAGATGGCCGAACTGCTGCGGGAATGGAAAATTCCTCTGCTTATCCACCAGCCATCCTACAACCTGCTTAACCGCTGGGTAGACAGCAGCGGCTTGCTGGATACGCTGGAATCCAACGGGATGGGATGTATAGCCTTCACCCCGTTGGCGCAGGGGTTGCTGACAGGGAAATACCTCAACGGTATTCCTGATGGTTCCCGCATGCAGCGTGAAGGGAAAAAAGTCCGCGGACTGACGGAAAATATGCTGACGGAAGCAAACCTCAGCAGTCTGCGTTTGCTCAATGAGATGGCACAACAGCGTGGGCAGTCGATGGCGCAAATGGCGTTAAGCTGGCTACTAAAAGATAACCGGGTCACATCGGTATTAATTGGCGCCAGCCGACCTGAGCAGTTAGAAGAGAACGTTCAGGCACTGGCAAACCTGACATTCAGTGCCGAAGAACTGGCACAGATCGATAAACATGTCGCTGACGGCAAGCTTAATCTGTGGCAAGCCTCATCAGACAAGTAACGATCTGACCATGACGCCGGGTATAGTCCTACCCGGCGTCATGGTCTGCTGATGAGGGTGGGCAAGACAATCTCGCCTCACATCACACCTCGTCCTCTTTGATCAATGGACGCTGGTATTCCGGCCACACCAGCGCGACAAGTGCAGGATAGGCTTCCAGGCTGAACTCCCTGAAGCACTGTCGCAAGTTAAGCACATCGAGATCGGCGTGCGGGACTTTCTCCCCGCTGAGGCAGCGCTTTTTGATATTGTCGTAATATTTATAAACCGCAGAGTTAAGATCGCTACAGCGCCGCTGTGCGTCAAAGAGCCCGGGCGTTTCATTCAGCTCCACCATCGTCATCCGCTTGACTGTGGAGTGGATAAAATCGATATATTCGTGATTGACTCGCCAATACCATACCGGAGTAATCGAATTCATCAGGGCAGAAAAATGATCTTCTCCCTCTTCTTTACTTAGCATTTCCGGCTGGTGCTGAGCGTTAACATCTTCTGTATAACGGTTTTTATTTGCACTACGCATTAGCAAAAGTACCCCGCAGGTAAGCAATAGCAGGGTAATAACAGAATAAAATATACTGTTCATAGCAGGCTCCATTTTTTTTGATTTTAAAATTACCCCATGCTATTGTCAACGCGGCCTACCTTATTAAAAACATCATATTATTGGCAGCAAAGGATATTTCAACATGCTTCCCGAGCATCTTGTTCCCTCTCGTTTTCATTTATCCGCAACCCCGAACAATACAAATACCACAGAAAATAGTGAAAATTTGACTCAGGGAAAGATAACGCTAAGTGATTACGAATCAGAAATTTTGATTAGCTCCACAACTACCGGCCAATCCCGGAATATGTTATTTGAAGAGTGCGATCGTCATTTAAAAGAGCGTCTTTTCCGCGCCGCAAAAATCGAGTCATTTACTCGCCTGCTCAATTCATTACAGGCGGAAGGCGACATTAACGCCCAGGAATTAAGTAAAATTCTGTCCAAAAATACAGCCATGATAAATGAACAAGGCAACAAAATTTGGCTTAATTTAATTACTCGCGAAACCAACGATCCTATTTTTTATTCTCTGGAAGAGAAATAAAATGAAAGATGTTGAAGATAATAATGTTTATTTGGCTTTAGATAACCACAAAAGTGATGAGTTTGTCTTAAAACAAAATCTGTCTGTGTTGATAGCCAATAAAAACGCGACGCTGGAAAGCCTTGCTCAAGAGATGGTTTCTATACCCGCCGCGCTGGTGCGGATGAAATGGCAAAATCGTCATGAAATCTACGCACTGCAAGCCAAAGAAGAGATTTACGGTGCCACTATCGAGGCCATCATCGCTCAGCAGCCAGAATTGCGGGACAAAATCATGGCCCGTCTGGAAAGCACATACCAGCATCTGCTTGCACGTGAAACAGCCACACTACGCCTGACCCGTAAGCTATCCGAAGGGAACTACGAGCCCACAAAAATCACTACGGTTGCGTTGGACGAGAACAGATAAGGCAAAAGACTTGCAGGGGAATGATATCAGGAGAAGCTTGCCGGGCAAGGTCAAACCTGTACCCGGCAACAACGATTATTTGGCTTTGACGGTCTCTTCACCGACCAAACCAATCTTCAGGTAGCCCGCCTGATGCAACGTATCCATAACCTTCATCATGGTTTCGTAGTCAACGGTTTTATCTGCCCGGAAGAAGATAGTGGTGTCTTTCTTGCCTTCAGTTAGCGCATTTAGCTCGTTAATCATCGTCTCATCGGTTACCTGATCGTTACCAATAAACATGGTGTTATCGGCTTTGACTGACAGGTAAACCGGTTTTTCCGGACGCGGTTGCGGCGTACTGGTGGATGCAGGGAGATTCACCTTCACATCTACGGTTGCCAGTGGCGCTGCCACCATAAAGATAATCAACAATACCAACATGACGTCGATAAACGGCGTCACGTTGATGTCATGCATTTCACCGTTATCGTCCAGGTTTTCATTAAAGCTCATTGCCATGGAACATTACCCTACACGTAATTTCTGCGCAGCACGTACCGGGTGTGCAGACGCGCTTGCACTCAGGTCCAGGTCACGGCTTTGCAGCAACAGCACCTGCGCCGCGACATCGCCCAGCATCGCTTTATAGCTGCCAATCTGACGAGCAAAAATGTTGTAGATAACAACAGCAGGGATTGCCGCGACCAGACCGATCGCGGTCGCTAACAGTGCTTCTGCAATACCTGGAGCAACAACAGCCAGGTTGGTGGTTTGGGTTTGTGCGATACCGATGAAGCTATTCATGATACCCCATACTGTACCGAACAACCCGACAAATGGAGAGATAGCCCCGATGGTTGCCAGGTATCCATTACCCCGCCCCATCTGACGGCCAACTGCGGCAACGCGACGTTCCAGACGGAAACCGGTACGCTCTTTGATCCCTTCGTTGTCATCACTGCCTTCTGACAGTTCCAGTTCATTCTGCGCTTCATTAATCAGCAGAGAACCCAGGCTTTTGGCATCGAATCCAGCGGCAATCTCACTTGCCATTTCTAAAGAGCGGGCATCTGCCAGCATTTGCTGTTCACGCTTAAGACGGCGCTTCTGCGTAAAGAACTCAAGGCTCTTACTAAAGAAGATAGCCCAGGTGACCACTGACGCCAAAATCAGCCCAATCATCACGCACTTAACCACGATATCGGCGTGCTGATACATACCCCAGACGGAAAGGTCCGTCTGCATCAAATTATTACCCACTCTGTATCTCCAGGACGCAAATCACAAAATCTGAGCGTAATCATATCAAAACGACGTCGAATTGATAGTCGTTCTCATTACTATTTACATAGTGCCGCACCTTTGGTTTCTTTTCCTTGCGCTCACGCAGTAAAAAAGTCACCAGAAATCGATTTGAGAATATTTTGTACTTTATGGCTATTCTGCAGGACGCGGCAGATGAGATTCATGCTAGTTTAGACATCCAGACGTATAAAAACAGGTAATACAACATGGCAGATAAGCAGCTTGAGACCAAACTCGTTCACGCCGGGCGTAGTAAAAAATACACGCTGGGTTCGGTAAATAGCGTGATCCAGCGCGCGTCTTCACTGGTATTCGACACCGTTGAGGCGAAAAAACAGGCGACGCATAACCGCGCAAACGGTGCCCTTTTCTATGGACGTCGCGGCACGCTGACGCATTTCTCACTGCAGGAAGCGATGTGTGAACTGGAAGGCGGCGCGGGCTGCGCCCTGTTCCCTTGCGGGGCAGCAGCCGTTGCCAACACCATCCTTGCCTTTGTTGAACAAGGCGATCATGTGCTGATGACAAACACCGCCTATGAACCCAGCCAGGATTTCTGCACTAAGGTACTGGGCAAGCTTGGCGTGACAACCGGCTGGTTCGATCCGCTGGTCGGTGCGGATATTGTGAAGCATATACAGCCGAACACTAAAGTCGTTTTTCTTGAGTCTCCAGGTTCTGTCACCATGGAAGTTCATGATGTTCCAGCCATTGTTGCCGCAGTCAGAAGCGTAGTACCTGACGCTGTCATCATGATTGATAACACCTGGGCTGCGGGCGTGTTGTTCAACGCGCTGGATTTCGGTATCGATATCTCAATTCAGGCAGGGACGAAATATCTGATTGGTCATTCTGACGGCATGGTTGGGACAGCGGTATCTAATGCCCGTTGCTGGGATCAACTGCGTGAAAACGCCTATCTGATGGGACAAATGCTGGATGCCGATACTGCCTATATGACCAGTCGCGGATTGCGGACGTTAAGCGTTCGCCTGCGCCAACACCATGAAAGCAGTTTGAAAGTTGCTGAGTGGCTGGCTGACCATCCGCAGGTTGCCCGTGTGAATCACCCGGCACTTCCCGGCAGCAAGGGACACGAGTTCTGGAAACGCGACTTTACCGGTAGCAGCGGCCTGTTCTCATTTGTTCTGAATAAGAAGCTAAATAATGAAGAGCTGTCTGCGTATCTGGATCACTTCAGCCTGTTCAGCATGGCCTATTCCTGGGGCGGTTTTGAATCACTGATTCTGGCGAACCAACCGGAACATATCGCGGCAATCCGTCCGAAAGGCAAAGTGGATTTCAGCGGAACGCTCATCCGTTTACACATCGGTTTAGAAAATGTTGACGATCTGATTGCCGATTTAGCCGCAGGATTTACCCGAATCGAGTAACATTGCTGCAGATGGACATATATGCAGACACTTCTGGTGGAAAAGTCTGCAATTGTTGCGTCCGGGATCAAGGCATCCCGGACAATTCAGGAGTACAATCCACTTATAAACGCTGTTCCACAGGAAAGTCCATGGTAGTCATTCAAGATATTATCTCCGCGCTCTGGCAACACGATTTTGCCGCGCTGGCGGATCCACACGTCGTGAGCGTGGTGTACTTTGTGATGTTCGCCACGTTGTTTTTAGAAAATGGCCTACTGCCCGCTTCCTTTTTGCCCGGTGACAGCCTGCTATTACTGGCAGGAGCGCTGATCGCTCAGGACGTGATGAGTTTTTTACCTACCATAGCGATTCTGACTGCCGCTGCCAGCCTCGGTTGCTGGCTGAGCTACATTCAGGGGCGCTGGCTGGGCAATACACGAACAGTGAAAGGCTGGCTGGCACAATTACCTGAAAAATATCATCAGCGTGCTACCTGTATGTTTGACCAGCACGGGTTGATGGCTCTACTCGCCGGACGTTTCCTGGCGTTTGTACGCACCTTGCTGCCGACCATGGCGGGGATTTCAGGGCTGCCTAACCGTCGCTTCCAGTTTTTTAATTGGCTGAGCGGCCTGCTGTGGGTCACTGTGGTCACCAGTTTCGGCTATGCGCTCAGCATGATCCCGTTTGTTAAACGCCACGAAGATCAGGTAATGACATTTTTAATGATCCTGCCAATCGCCCTGCTAACCGCAGGTCTGCTGGGAACGCTGTTTGTGGTGATTAAAAAAAAATACTGTAGCGCCTGAGCTGCGTCCGTAGGCCGGGTAAACCCCGGCATTTCGCTTTATAGCGCACAGCGTTAAGGCCTACGGAGAATCAGTCTGTTCGACAAGAGATCAACTCCCCTGCATCATCCTAATTCTGGCTGCATCTTCCCCTGGCGTGACGCCAAAGTAACGTTTGAACTCCCGACTAAACTGCGATGCACTCTCATAACCCACGCGCATTGCCGCCGCACTGGCTTTCAGCCCATCATGAATCATCATCATCCGCGCTTTATGCAATCGATAGCTCTTCAGATACTGCAACGGTGAAGTACTGGTCACCGATTTAAAATTATGATGGAACGCCGACACGCTCATATTGGCCTCTGCCGCCAATTGCTCAACATTGAGATTTTCGGTGTACTTGGTTTCAATTCGCTTCAGCACACGGCTTATCAAACTGAAATGTGTCTGGCGACTGACCAGCGCCAGTAAGGCTCCTCCGCGTGGCCCGGTCAGCACATGGTAGAGGATCTCACGAATAATCTGTTTTCCCAGAATACGTGCATCCAGTGGCCGCTCCATCACATCCAGCAGGCGTTCCGCTGCACAGAGAATTTCATCGGATAACGTCGCCGAATTGATCCCGCTTGCCGCCATTGCGGGCTGGAACAGCTCATCCTCCCCAATATCCATCAGCAATTCCTGCAATTGCAGGATATCGACGTTCAGGCGGATACCAGCCAACGGAACGTCCGGTGTCGCATAAGTTTCACATTCAAAGGGTAAAGGTACTGTTAGCAGTAAATATTCGTTGGCGTCATAGCGAAAGACACGCTCGTTGATATAACCAATTTTATGTCCTGAAAAGAGAAATATGATGCCAGGCTGATACATCACTGGCGTGCGCATCCCTGGTTCAGAGCCATACAGTAAGCGAATATCAGGCAGCAGATCATTCAATTTATTTTCATTGTTTTTCATCTGCTTAATTTTATCTGTCAGCAGGAGACAGATCTCATCACGGTTCATAGGGCACCATTTCATCATTGATTTGCAACCTTGATATAGTGCGCACTTTTATCTCTTTTCTCCAGTAGCCTGTAGAAATGGGCAAGACATCGGCAGAAATGAGCATTGAGAGGAACGCTTCTGACGACCACAATGTTCACCATCAGGCAGACACTCGCCTACCCTCTTTTACCCACACAAGGTAACGAGCAATGAACAACTTTAATCTCCATACCCCAACCCGCATTCTGTTTGGTAAAGGCGCGATTGCAGAACTGCGCGATCAAATCCCACAGGATGCTCGCGTACTGATTACCTACGGCGGTGGTAGCGTGAAAAAAACAGGCGTTCTGGCACAAGTTCAGGACGCATTGAAAGGTCTGGATGTGCTCGAGTTTGGCGGTATTGAGCCGAACCCATCCTATGAAACGCTGATGAACGCGGTAAAAATTGTCCGTGATGAGAAGGTGACATTCCTGCTGGCGGTAGGCGGCGGTTCTGTGCTGGATGGCACAAAATTCATCGCCGCAGCGGCACATTATGCAGACGGTGTTGACCCGTGGCGCATTCTGGAAACACGCGGTAACGACGTACAAAGCGCCGTCCCGATGGGCTCGGTACTGACCCTACCAGCAACCGGCTCAGAATCTAACTCTGGTGCGGTAATTTCGCGCAAAACAACTGGCGACAAACTGGCCTTCATGACCCCGTTTGTCCAGCCCGTATTTGCTGTGCTTGATCCAGTGTACACCTACACCCTGCCGCCGCGTCAGGTTGCCAACGGCGTGGTAGATGCTTTTGTTCATACTGTAGAACAATATGTGACTTATCCGGTAGACGGGAAAATTCAGGATCGCTTTGCCGAAGGCATTCTGCTGACGCTGATAGAAGACGGTCCGAAAGCGTTGCAGGAGCCGGAAAACTACAATGTACGTGCTAACGTCATGTGGGCAGCCACTCAGGCACTGAACGGACTGATCGGCGCAGGCGTACCGCAGGACTGGGCAACCCATATGCTGGGTCACGAACTGACGGCGATGCACGGACTTGACCACGCTCAGACGCTGGCAATCGTCTTGCCTGCATTGTGGAATGAAAAACGCGATACCAAGCGTGCCAAACTGCTGCAATACGCAGAGCGCATCTGGAATATCACTGAAGGCTCCGAAGACCAACGCATTGATGCTGCGATTGCCGCCACCCGTCAGTTCTTCGAACAAATGGGTGTACCGACTCGCCTGTCTGACTACGGTCTGGATGGCAGCTCCATCCCGGCACTGCTGGAAAAACTGGAAGCGCATGGCGGCACGAAACTGGGTGAACATCAGGACATTACGCTGGACGTCAGCCGCCGGATTTACGAAGCTGCCCGCTAAGGTTTTTTTAACCTCCGGCTTTCGTTTTTGGCTATTTATACCAGGCTTAAGTCACATAAACCTCACCGGGGCTTGCTCCGGTGTACTCAATTTACACCCAATCATTCATGATGCATCGAGGCGGCAATTGAGTGAATCCCCAGGAGCGCACATAAGTACGTGAGCGGGGTAAACGCAAGCAGCCAACAAAGAGGCAGCCTGAAGGATTAAGTGTGGGGGGGAATTATGACCGGTCCAACCATTATCAAGCTACAGGATGGTAACGTCATGCCGCAACTGGGCCTGGGGGTCTGGAAGGCAAGCAACGAAGAAGTCATCACCGCCATTCATAAAGCGCTGGAAGTGGGGTATCGCTCAATTGATACCGCTGCGGCGTACAAAAACGAAGAAGGTGTCGGCAAAGCATTACGCAATGCGGGCGTGCCACGCGAAGAGTTATTCATTACCACCAAGTTGTGGAATGATGACCAGAAGCGCCCACGGGAAGCGTTGCTCGAAAGCATGGAGAAACTCCAGCTCGATTACCTCGATCTCTACCTGATGCACTGGCCTGTCCCGGCGATCGATCACTACGTTGAAGCGTGGGAAAACATGATCGACCTGCAAAAAGAGGGGCTGATCAAGAGCATCGGTGTGTGCAACTTTCAGATCAATCATCTCCAGCGCCTGATGGATGAAACCGGCGTACCTCCGGTGATTAACCAGATAGAACTTCACCCGCTTATGCAGCAACGCCAGCTTCACGCCTGGAACGCGACACATAAGATCCAGACTGAGTCCTGGAGCCCACTGGCGCAAGGCGGTAAAGATGTATTCGATCAAAAGATCATTCGCGACCTCGCTGAAAAATATGGCAAATCACCGGCGCAGGTCGTCATTCGCTGGCATTTGGATAGCGGTCTGGTTGTCATCCCGAAATCCGTCACCCCTGCCCGCATTGCCGAGAACTTCAACGTCTGGGACTTCCGCCTGGATAAAGATGAACTCGGTGAAATTGCAAAACTCGATCAGGGTAAACGACTGGGCCCTGACCCGGATCAGTTCGGCGGTTAATCTCTCCTTTCCAGCCCGGCATTCCCGTCGGGCTTTTCTCCTGTCGAAATATTAAGAAACAATAAACGCGCAACTATAGATGTATTTATGGCACATCCACGTGCAGCATTACGCAATATAACTTACNAATTATTCAGCAATAATATTGATCTCATGAATACATCACAAATATCTATAGGTGCGTGACCATGGCGGGAAAAACACAGCAAGGCGTCAAATGGTTCCCATTGATTCTTATACTACTTATTTCTGCCGGGCTCTGGCAGCTTACCCCACCCAGTGGGTTAAGTGCGCCAGCCTGGCATTCAGCCATTATCTTCGTTGCTACCATTGCTTCTATCGTGGCGAAAGTATTACCCATCGGCGCCGTCGGCATTATCGGTATTACCGTTTTCGCCCTCGCTTATGCTGCCGGGGATAAAACCGCCAGCGGTGCTATTACCACCGCACTGAGCGAACTGAACAGTTCGCTGATCTGGCTGATTGTCGTTGCCTTTATGATTGCCCGCGGGTTTATCAAAACCGGCCTCGGTCGACGTATTGCGCTGCAGATGATCCGCCTGCTCGGAAAACGTACCCTGGGACTCGCCTACGGACTGGCGTTTGCGGACCTGATACTTTCCCCCGCAATGCCAAGCAATACGGCACGCTGTGGCGGCGTCATCTACCCGATAGCTGACTCTCTGGCACGCAGTTTCCATTCGAACCCGGAAGATGAATCCCGCAGTAAGATCGGCACCTTTCTTATCACCTGTATTGGCAACGTCAACGACGTCACTGCCGCGCTCTTTATGACCGGCTATACCGGCAACCTGTTGGCAGTGAAACTGGCAGCCAACGCGGGGGTCACGCTCACCTGGGGCAGTTGGTTTATGGCGGCGCTGCTGCCTTGCCTGGTTTCCTTACTGCTGGTTCCATTACTGGTCTACTGGATTGTGCGCCCGGAAATTAAACACACGCCGGATGCCCCTAATCTGGCGCGTAAAGAGCTGGCGGAAATGGGCCGTATGTCACGCGGTGAATGGCTGATGCTGGTTACTGTCGGCGTCCTGCTGGTGCTGTGGATTTTTGGTGATACGCTGGGCGTCGACGCCACCACCGCCTCATTTGTTGGTTTATCCATCTTGCTGCTCAGCGGCGTTCTGAGCTGGGAAGATGTCAAAAGCGAGAAAGGCGCATGGGATACGCTGATCTGGTTTGCCGCACTATTAATGATGGCGAATCAGTTGAAAAAACTGGGCTTTACCACCTGGTTTGGCAACCTGATTGGCGATAGCCTGAGCAGTACCATGCATGGAACCAGTTGGGTGGTTGTCCTGCTGCTGCTCAACGCCGCGTACTTTTATACTCACTACTTTTTTGCCAGCGGTAATGCGCAGATTGCGGCGCTGTACGCCGTTTTCCTTGGTGTCGGCTTGCATTTGAATATTCCAGCAGCGCCTACGGCGTTGATGTTGGCTTTCACCAGCAGCCTGTACTGTTCCCTCACTCAGTACACTCACGCCCGCGGCCCGATTCTGTTTGGTGCCGGGTACGTCCCGACAGGGGTCTGGTGGCGAACAGGATTCATCATCAGCCTGTTTAATCAAGCCGTCTTTATCACCGTAGGGCTGATGTGGTGGAAGATGCTGGGTCTGTACTAAACTCACTGCGTCCTGACGAAACGTCTTATCTACGGAGAAAAGGAATGACCTGTATTTTCTGTCAAATTGTTGAAGGTAAAGCGCCCTGCCATAAAGTCTGGGAAGACGAGCATCACCTGGCCTTTCTGTCGATTTTCCCGAACACTGAAGGTTTTACCGTGGTGATCCCGAAAAAGCACTACCCCAGCTATGCATTTGATATGCCGCCGCAGGCGCTGGCAGACCTGATGCTGGCGACCCAAAAGGTGGCGAAAAAACTGGATAACGCTTTCCCGGACGTCAGCCGTACAGGGATGTTTTTCGAAGGGTTTGGCGTGGATCATGTGCACAGTAAGCTCAGTCCTATGCATGGCACAGGTGATTTGACGCACTGGAAACCAATTGAGTCCCGGCAGACTAAATTTTTCGAGCGATATGAAGGGTATCTGTCGTCACATGACCACGAACGGGCTGACGATGAAAAACTGGCCGCATTAGCGGCCAGAATTCGCGAAGCATAAATACTGAGTACGCCTGCCGGATGGCGGTGCAGGGACCTTATCCGGCCTACAAATCGCCCGCCTACAACGCTGTGCAATTCGTAGGCCTGATAAGCTGTGCGCCATCAGGCATTTCTTCACCACCAGTTAAGACCGTTTAACGTCCTGCAACCTTGCCGCGTTTTTTATTCGCCGCAGGTGTCTGACGCTGGTGCGCGACCGGTGTATGCTTAGTCAGCGCCGGACGGGTATGGCGGTTCTGACGACGTGCTTCACGCATCTCTTCCAGCGTCGGGGCCGGAACCAGACATTCGCGACGACCGCCAATCAGATGCTTTTTCCCCATATCTTCCAGCGCCTGACGGATTAACGGCCAGTTAGCAGGATCATGGTAACGCAGCAGGGCTTTATGCAGACGACGCTGCTTATCACCTCTTGGCACCACCACATCTTCACTCTTATAACCAATTTTGCCCAACGGGTTTTTCCCGGTGTAATACATGGTTGTAGAGTTTGCCAGCGGTGATGGGTAGAAGTTCTGCACTTGATCCAAACGGAAACGACGCTGTTTCAGCCACAGAGCCAGATTCACCATATCCTCATCACGCGTACCCGGGTGCGCAGAGATAAAATAGGGGATCAGGTACTGTTCTTTACCGGCCTGTTTAGAATAGGTATCGAACAACTCTTTAAAGCGGTCGTAGCTGCCCATCCCCGGCTTCATCATCTTCGACAATGGGCCTTCTTCGGTATGCTCCGGCGCAATCTTCAGGTAGCCACCCACATGGTGAGTTGCCAGCTCTTTAATATAGCGCGGGTCCTCAACGGCGATGTCATAACGCACCCCGGATGCGATAAGGATCTTTTTAATACCTTTCAGATCACGCGCGCGGCGGTAAAGATTAATCGTCGGTTCGTGGTTAGTATCCATATGCGGGCAGATATCCGGATAAACACAGGACAGACGACGACAGGTCTGTTCTGCACGCGGAGACTTACAGCGCAGCATATACATGTTTGCCGTTGGGCCGCCGAGATCGGAAATCACGCCGGTAAAGCCCGGAACGGTATCGCGAATGGCTTCGATCTCATTGATGATCGAATCTTCAGAGCGGCTCTGGATAATGCGCCCTTCGTGCTCGGTGATCGAACAGAACGAGCAACCACCAAAACAGCCACGCATGATATTGATCGAGAAACGGATCATCTCATAGGCGGGAATACGGCTGCTACCGTATGCCGGATGCGGTACACGCTTGTACGGCAGTGCAAAGACGCTGTCCATTTCTTCGGTCGACAACGGGATCGCTGGCGGGTTAACCCAAATATAGCGATCGCCATGCTTTTGCATCAGTGCACGCGCGCATCCTGGGTTCGTTTCGTGGTGCAGAATGCGCGACGCATGGGCGTACAGTACTTTGTCGCTTTTCACTTTCTCGAAAGACGGCAACAGTACATAGGTTTTTTCCCACGGCTTCGGACGCGGCGGCTGTACGGTTACCGCTTTCGCTTCTTGTTTTTTCGGTGCCACCGGTTTGTTGTCAGCACACGGCAAGTCTTCGCCATACGGATGGGGGATGGGGTCAATTTTTCCTGGCATATCCAGGCGTGTGGAATCCACCCCGCTCCAGCCCGGCAGCGCTTCTTTAACCATAATCGCGGTATTACGCACATCGCGGATCTGATCAATGGTTTCGCCCATCGCCAGACGGTGTGCGACTTCCACCAATGGGCGTTCGCCGTTGCCAAACATCAGCATGTCAGCTTTTGAATCCACTAGCACGGAACGACGTACGGTATCTGACCAGTAATCGTAATGTGCAGTACGGCGCAGGCTGGCTTCAATACCGCCGAGAATAACCGGCACATCTTTCCAGGCTTCTTTACAGCGTTGGGTATAAACCAGCGTCGCGCGGTCCGGGCGTTTACCCGCCACGTTGTCCGGCGTATAGGCATCGTCATGGCGCAGTCGGCGATCGGCGGTATAACGGTTGATCATCGAGTCCATGTTGCCGGCAGTTACGCCGAAGAACAGGTTCGGTTTGCCCAGACGCATAAAGTCATCTTTGCTGTTCCATTCCGGTTGGGCGATGATCCCCACGCGAAAGCCCTGTGCTTCCAGCATACGGCCGCAAATAGCCATGCCGAAGCTCGGGTGATCGACGTATGCATCGCCGGTAACCAGAATGATGTCGCAGCTATCCCAGCCAAGTTGATCCATTTCGTCGCGTGACATCGGCAAAAATGGTGCCGGCCCAAAGCAGGCGGCCCAGTACTGCGGCCAGGAGAAAAGGTCTCTGTCCGGTTGGATCAGGGATATTGCGCTCATAATGCTTCCAAAAAAATGGTAAAAAAATAATCAAAGGCCGGGGATTATACGCTGGATCAACAGGGGAAATGAAGGAGTATTGTATGGATGTTAAATTTCATCTCTGCTGGTGCTACGCTGACCGTGCCTGTGCTTTCGCACGGCCCAGGCCGGGTTAGGCGAAACCGCCACCCGGCACAGGAATATCCGTTACGGAGCCGGATTCACCAGCATCTGTCCAATAGAACCACGGTCTGCCATTTCCAGCGTCTGGCTGTTGAAGTAGAACGGGAAATGCGCCCAGGAAGGCTGTCCATAATAGACCAGCAACTCCACTTGTCCATCAACCCAGACGGTATCTTTCCAGCCACGGTCTTCCGGGAACGGCATCGCACCATTCACATTACGGATCAGGAAAGAGACGCCTTCAATATGGAACGACTGCGGCATATCCGCGCGCACCGTCCAGCGCTCCCAGGAGCCCTGCTGCGCCGTGATATCCATGCGATTGACATCCCATAGTTGGCCATTGATTCCGGGATCGTCATCAAGGCTAATATCACGGCTGCGAATCGGCGAGCCGCTTAAAATTTCGGTGGGTAACAGACGCATTGGCAGGCTATCCGTTACCAGCGGCAGAAGGCCGGTTGGTCGCAGAGTCAGTACCAGCGTGGAGATCAGGATACTGGAAGGTTCAAAGAAACCACGGATCCTGTCAACAATACTGGCCGCCTCGCCGCAGGTAATCGAAACTTCATCACCGTTGGTCATATCGACCAGAATCTCACGACGCTCACCCGGCGCCAGCGATAGCTGCTTCACCGAAACCGGCGCGGGTAAAAAACCCTGATCGCCTGAGATAACATGCAGCGCACGACCATCGCTCATTTTCAGCAGATAACGACGCGAGTTTGAAGCATTCAGCAAACGCAAACGCACCCAGCCACGGGACACTTCGACATACGGACTTTGCGCCCCGTTGACCAGAAGAGTATCCCCCACAAAACCACCGCTGCCCGGCTCGCTATATTCTGGCGTACCGAAGTTATCCAGGCGTTTATCCTGAATAATGACTGGAAAATCATCCACGCCATAGTGGTTAGGGATTGGCAGTGATTTACTCACTTCATCTTCAACCAGCCACATCCCGGCAAGGCCGTTATAAACCTGCTGGGCTGTGCGATTTGGCGTATTGGCGTGATACCACAAGGTCGCAGCGCTCTGGCGGATCGGCAGCACGGGTGCCCAGTCCGCATTAGGCGACATCATACGCGCCGGCCCACCCATAAGAGGACCTGGTACCTGTAATCCGGCAACGGTCATTGAGACATTTTCTGTCAGACGGTTGCTGTAGATAAGCTTGACGTCATCGCCTTTCCAGACGCGGATTGTCGGCCCCAGGTAGCGCCCGTTAACACCCCAGACGGGTGCGCGCGTGCCAGGCGTAAACGACCAGTGCGCACGTTGCAGCGTCATAAATAGCGGCTGTCCCCGACGGGACTCCAGCAGGGGGGGAACAGGTAGCGGTTGTTGCTGACCGGCAGCATTAGCCTTCAGCGGAACAGCACCTGCACACAGTGCGATCCCCGATGCCTGAATGAACTGACGCCGACTGAATGACATATAAGCTCCATGAAAAACTGGCGATTAACACGCAGGAAATCATTTCCTGTAACAAACCCGAAATGAGCGAATTAAACCTTACCGGCAGCTTCCCGCTCAGCAACTTCTTTATCGAGTTCTGCGATTTTTTGTTCCATCAGCGTGCGGCAATGCGCTGCCAGTTCACGAACCTGATCTTTACCAAAATGACTGATATCCACTGGCGGCAGCATCTCTACAATCGCCAGCCCATTATTCAGCCGGTTCAATTTGATCTTATTAGAGGTCGTTGAAACGCAAACAGGGATAACCGGGACACCTGCAGCAATTGCCGCATGGAACGCACCTGTTTTAAACGGCAGCAGACCACGGCCACGGCTACGCGTTCCTTCAGGGAACATCCAGATAGAGATACGACGCTTTTTAAAGTGGTTCACAACCGCCGCAATGGTGCTGTGCGCTTTGGCGCGGTTATTTCTGTCGATCAACAGATTACCGGTGAGCCAGTACAGCTGTCCGAAGAAAGGGATCCACAACAGGCTTTTTTTACCTACTGTAACCGTCGGTGGCTGAACGATATTCGCTGCGGTAACCATGTCATAGTTATTCTGGTGGTTACAAATATAGATAGCATTACCATAGTTCTTCGCGTCAGGCGGCATGCGACACTCGACCTTCAGGCCATACAGGGGAGCCAGGCGACCAAACATATGGCCGAACGTCGCAACGTGTTTTGGATTTCTTGGGCTGAACAGACAGTATATGCAACCGAAAATACAGACCAAAATGCAGTAAATAACAGTAATAATT
>NZ_JANEWL010000010.1:0-76395 GCF_028069815.1 Citrobacter sp. Awk 2 | reverse complement strand
TTTTTATGCTCTAAAGGATTTAATTTAGTCGCTTCTTCAAGATGTTCAGGCGCAAAGTGTGCATATCGCATCGTCATTTTGATATCGGAATGTCCTAGTATCTCTTTTAGAACCAGTATATTTCCACCGTTCATCATAAAATGACTGGCGAAAGTATGACGTAATACATGAGAAAGCTGGCCGTCTGGTAGATTTAGTTCAGCACGTTCTACTGCTTTACGAAAGGCAGAGTAACAGGATTTAAAGTACCTCCCTGGCTTCTCAGGTTTAGGAAGGGAATCATAAAAAGATTTACTAATCGGTACTGTCCTGTTTCGGTTACCTTTGGTTTTGAAAAAACTGACCTTTAAGTTTCTGATTTGTTTGGTTGTCACAGATTCAGCTTCATCCCAGCGCGCTCCTGTTACTAGGCAAAAACAAGCCACCCAGTAAGTACTATCATTTCGACTTTTCAAGCATTCATCTAATAGACGTGTAATCTCGTCATTTTCGAGGTATGCAAGTTCGGCTTCCTCTGATTTGAAAGGACGAACGTTAATTAGTGGGTTTTCAAGTTTCCAGTGCCCAAGGCGCTTAAGCTCATTAAACACCGCGCGGAAATACGCAAGCTCAAGATTCATTGTCCTAGGGGATACCTGCTTGACGCGATCTGAGCGGTATATTTCACCGGATAGGCGCTTTTTCCGATAAAGCGAAAACATTGTGGCATCAAATTCATGTGCCAGCGGATCACCCATGCTTTGACACGCAAATTCCATTGCGCCTTTGCGCTTTTCGCCATCGTCTAGCGTCACACCATGTTCATCGAACCACTGGCTTACTAGGTCGCGTAGCTTTCTCCGATCTTCTTTTCCGTCTAGCCAGGGTTTTACATGGACGTTTTCCATAATGTGATTTTGGTAGGCTAGTGCCTCACCTTTGGTGGAGAACGTCTTGCGGATGCGTTTGCTGGCTTTCCCCTGGGGCTTTCCTTCTGGGTAAAAATCCAGTAGCCATTTTCCAGTTTCTTGTTTTCTTATACTCATTTAATCAAATTTTTTGTTAAATGCCTTTTTTATTTTTTCTTGGATTTCTCTTAATTCTGGCAGTGCAACACCTATTTTTGTTGGAGAGTATCTTCGGTCGTCCGTGCATGCTTGACGAAGCTCGGAAAACAGATCTGGTGTAAGAGTCTGTGAACTATCTAGCTTATTAATCGTATCAGATAGAAATTTAATGTTTTGAATGAGCCCAATAAACTTATGATATGAAACTGTTTTTTTATGCTCATCTAGCTCAACTGTTACTAGTTGAATCATCTCGTTATAGATGTCATCTAGATTCTTGTACAGCGCATCTATCAGGCGATTTAATTCAGTATTCTTTGAGTTTTTGAACGTATTTCGTCCCGATAGATACGAGGACATATTCCAGCCGATTATTGTCACTATTAGTGACGCGAAAGGCAGAAATTTTAAAACCTTGTCAACAGTTGTAATAGTTTCAGGCACCATATTAATTTACCGATAAGGCCTCATCTATGTATTTTTTTACTTCAACAATTATTGACGGATCGTCGTTGCATATCAGATTTTCCTTGAGTTTCTTGACCTTAGTTTTGTCAACGCCGTGGCGAACTAACCCACCGAAAGCTTCTTCAAGGAAAGATGAACCATAGCCGTAAACACCATCAAAGTTTACAGTAACCTCACTATCTTGCTTAAGCGCAGGTATGAGTATGTTGTCTCTAAATTCTTCCCCACTAAAATCCCCCAAGCGGATGTAACGTGGTCCTGGATACTTAGAGAAATCTTTAACATTTATGATAATCATTTGTTTATTCCTTGGGTTGGTAGGTCAATACTGCACTCAACGATGGTTCCCTTTATAGATTGTTTATGATCGAACCAAGTTTCAGGGTTTGCTTTGCCCCTGTTAGTGTAGAAGTATGACCCCTTGTTTGAATAGATGGCCAGTTTAGCATTTGGAATTTTTTCGATGACAGACTGTAAATCTGGTCCACCCTTGCCTCTGTAGTCCAGTTTGGTTGCTGATTTTTTCAACTGCAAAGATGCTCGAATGAAATCTGAGTCACTGGATAACGCGTGGCCAATGTAATCCACAATATTGGAGAAAAATGTTTTACTTTGGGTCTTGGGTAATGTTTTTGAGATTCCCAATCCGAGATCACAAACTAAAGTGATTAATCGGCCGTTCATAATTGTTGCGAAACACCACCATTTTGTTTCAGGTTGTGGCGATGAATACAAATCAGGTCGATACGCATGCTCTACAGAGTTTGACATGGCTTCAACCAAGGGGCGGTAAAGGGCTTTATGATCTTGCCCTGTACTTAAAGTAATTTTTTCAAGAAGTTCCCCCACCTTAGCACTGGCAACTTGGGCACCTCTGGTCGCTTCCCAGCAATCTACTGTTGGAAGTTGGCGCATTTCTCGTTTTTGCAAACCGAGTGCCGAATAAATGCCAATCCAATTCATTACACTATCCACAACCGGATAGCGGTTGTTATCTCTATTATTCAAACGAGTTGCAGGTGGCCTAGTGATCGTGAATTTCGTATAAGGAGACTCTGAACGTAATCTTTCTAGATTAGCAAGAAGCCACAACCCACCTGAGGAAGTGATGATTCTAGTTTCACGGAAGCATAAATGTACTTGGGCAACTTTATGAATAGTTCCCTTGCGGGCATGTTTCTTGATTTCTTCAACAAATCCCACCATTAGGTCATGATGTTGGAGTTTAGATAAATCAAGACATACGGGTGCAATAATTTTATGAGCATGATTTATGAATTTTCGCCCATTCCTTGATATTTTTGTGGCCTTATTACGGTTGAATCTAAAAATGTGATTCTTCATACCACGTTTCAAAGCAGCTCTTAGGTATGCAGGGCTTTTATTTTTCTCCAGTAGCTTCACAAATAGCTCCCAATTACGAAGATAAACAAGTCATTATTACTTTCCCTAAAACATCTATGCTTTCCAAATCACAATCAAAAGCCATTCCAACACCGCTAACTCGCACTTTTCTTACGGGGATACGGGTTAGCGTTCTGACACTCACTTTTCCTTCAATGTTAACTAGCCATTCTCCATCGAAAACTTCAGCAAATTTTTGGTCCAGAATGTATTGCGCTTTTTCATCTTGGACACAAATTGGGGATGTAGGGAGTGGTGAGCCTGCGCGAAAGAGGACCTTGTCGAACATGACAAAGCCGGAGTCATAAAGCTGCCCATCTACAATTTTTTTGCGGGGAAACTTAAGGATATCAAGCTCTTCATCATCAAATTTTTTGCCGCTTCCAGTAGCAAGCCATTCTAAGTTAACGCCGGTTTCAGCCATGCACTTAACCATAATGTCTGCTGGTAATCCGCCACGTTTGTAACGAGAAGATAAGGAACTAGCTGCCATATCAAGATGCTCTGCCAGTTGCATCTTCTGAGTGAAGCCATAAGCCTCGATTATTCTGTCTAAAACTGGCGCACTGTCGGTGTCCGGATCAATTCGAAATCTTCCCATACGCGTAATTAGCACTTAGATAATATCTAAATGTGTTTGACAATTAGATAATGACTAAGTACGCTTGCTCCTGTAGTTTGCTAAATGCGAATTTTATTGAACTTTGCCGAGTTCTAACGAATTAAGGAGTTTGCCTTATGCGCCCTAACATTACAATCACCATCCCTACCCCTTACCTCCCGATTGATGAGTATTGCCGCATTACTGGTACACCTATGGGGACAGCTCGTGACATGGTGCGCGATGGCCGTCTGCCTATCCGTGGAAAAGGTGATAAGCCTCGTGCACGCGTTGAAATCAATATGGCTGCGTTAACGGTGCAAGCGTTAAACGAATGCAATATTTCGCTTAATGCGTAATCCATCGTACGGATTCGGGGAATGCGAACAATGTTTGATTACCAGACCTCTAAACATGCTCACTTTGATGCGGCTTGCCGAGCATTTGCAATTGAACACAATCTGGAAGATGTAGCCGCTGCCGTTGGTATGAGGCCGCAGATCCTACGCAACAAATTGAATCCAGCACAGCCGCACCGTTTAACCTGTGACGAGCTTTTAGCCATTACGGATTACACCGAAGATGCGCGTTTACTGGATGGGATGCTGGGGCAAATTAACTGCCTTCCATCCGTACCGGTGAACAATGCCACAGAAGGCAACATGCAGCTGTGTGCACTGAGTGCCACAGCCAGTGTGGGCGCAATTGCTGGGGAAGCCGTATCTACTGGTCATATGACCGCCGCCCGCCGTACACAAATTCTGGATCGCGCTCGCGATGCAATCCGTAGCTTATCCGTGCTGGCTTATACCGTTGAAAGCCGTATCCAGTCTGCGCCCGTTCTGGCCGCTGCGGTGGATCTGGTGACGGCTAACGCCACCGGCTTGATGTGAGGGAGCACCATGAAAGCGTTTGTTACTTACCTGAAAAAAGAATCATCAGCCATGCAACGGCCAAGCGGTTCAACGGGCTGGATAGAACTGCCGAACGGTCAGCGCTGGAACCCTGGTCACACGTATAAATTCAATGCGCATGAGTCAGTTCGAATGAAAGGTGGGGTGGTTTTATGTTTCTTGTCTACAAAAGTCCGTCGCTTGGTTGGGTGTATAGGGGGACGCTATGGCGATTAGTCAGGAACAACAAAAGCGCGGACTGGAACATTTAAAACAGATCCGCCGCAAATACTTCAGCGAAAGCAGTGAGGCCGCTGAATGGTGGGACAACCTGACACCGGAGTGGCGCGGTGTGGTGCTTCATGCCGCTGCGGTTACTTCTGGTGCCGGGACATTTAAAGCTCACTTAAGCAAGTGCTGCTGGCGTGAGCTTTATGAACGCCTGTGCTATCGGGACATGATTCTGCTGCGCCAAGGCATTTCACGGGCGCGGTTAACGTTTGATGGTTTCGGCAGTTTACGTGACAGCGATTTTTCGAAGCGCACAGCGAACCGCCCGATCAAGAAGGTTCATCCAATTTATAGCAGTAGTGGGGTGCAGATGGTAATCGCGCCTCATATCGTCCAAAAGTTGCAGCAGCAGGGGAATCACTAATGACCATTATTTCCGTCGAGGGTAAATCGTTAGGGGCTGAGTTGGCCGCGTGGGGCGTTCCACATAATTACGCCGTGGCTTTTGCAGAGAAAAGTACCAGTAAAAATGGTCGCATTGCGTTGCATCCATTCTTCTTTAATGACACTGAGCACATGACTAATCCGCGTCACTGGCTGGCAATCAATGCCGCTTTCTGGTGCTGCGTGTACCGCGAGGCCGAAAGCAAAGAAGCACAGATTGAAGCGCTGGCCGGGATCCGCGCAATTTTCTACACGGCCGGTGCGTTGGGTGTTGGCGAAATTAAAGCACTGATCCAGGAGTGGTGGCGGACAACGTACGAGCTGCACCTTATTCCTGCACCGAACCATTCCGCCGTCACTGTACAACCCGCTTTTCACTAATTAACAACCTGATTTTTTTTGGCCACAGCTTAGGTGGCCGGGGATTCTTTTGCCTTAAGGAAACCAAAATGCACATGACACGTCAGGATTTACCCGCAACAAAATCAGGCACTGACCTGCTGGCTATGCTCACCCAAGCTACGCAGGAAGGTAAAGCCGCTGCTGCTGATCTGTGTTCCACCCGTCTGGATAAGCTGGCCACCCATGCAGCCAATGAAGGTTTAAGCGCAACGGAAGTCATTGAGTTAATCCGCGAAGAAGCCGCAGCGATTTGCAGTAAAGGCGGTGCAGCATGGCAGTAAAAACTCCGCTTAAGTGGGTGGGCAGCAAAGCCCGCCTTATGCCGCAGTTGCTTCCCCATCTGCCGGAGGGTAAGCGCCTGATAGAACCTTTTGCCGGTTCCTGTGCTGTCATGATGAATACGGATTATGACGAGTATCTGATAGCTGATGTGAATCCTGATCTGGTTAATTTGTATAAGACTATGGCCTATCAGACTGATGCATTGCTCATTGAACTGGAGGCTTTATTTTCTGCCGGTTCATTAGGCGATGAAGAAAGTCGCGCTGTTTTCTATTACGCGGTGCGTGATGCCTTCAACCAGTCCGGCAAATCCTTTGGTTCTGAATCTGTGGAAGCTGCGGCGCGTTTTCTTTATCTGAACCGTCACTGCTTCAATGGCCTGTGCCGATACAATCGCCGTGGCCAGTTCAATGTCCCATTCGGTAAGTATAAAAAGCCTTATTTCCCTGCTGATGAAATCCGAGCCTTTGCTGAAAAAGCGAAACGTGCAACGTTCATTACTGCCCACTATTCAGAAACGCTTGATTTGGTAAGGGACGGGCATGACGTTGTTTATTGTGATCCTCCTTACCTGACTGATACCGACAATTTCACTGCTTACCATGAGCGCGGTTTTTCGCACATGGATCAGGGACGGCTGGCGCGTAAGCTGCGCCGCCTGACTGAACGTGGGATTAAGGTTGTCGCGTCAAACAGCGATCTGGAAATGGTGCATTACCTGTATGCAGGATTCGAAGCTGTTCGGGTAAATGCGCCACGCAGTGTGGGTGCAGCAGCTGGAAGCCAGAAAGTGGCAGCAGAGCTGATACTTAAATGGCCTTTGCCGGCAGCGCTTGAGACCAGAGCATGACGCTGGCAATAAACGAACAATGTTATACCGTTGATGCCTGGCGACGGGAAACTTTCGCGCCAGGCACACCGGCAGATGCGACCATCACAGAACGTCGCCTGTGGGCTGTTAACCCACAGGATTATGTATGGCGTTCCCAGTACCTGCATGAGATACCCGATTGGTTAGCCGGGTATTTTGGCAACCGTTACGAAAAGCTGCTGGCTGGCCGTAACGGGCGTCGTCGTGCCAATACATTCTTGCGTAAAACTATCGGTGAGAATGTATTGCCACGTCTGCGCAAAGTGGCCGCACGTTACAAGCTGGCTGCTGATGCACTTGATCTTCCTTTCGGTAAGTCGCTGGAGCGACTGCCGTCACTTGACCGCCCGGATCTCAAAAAACTGGCAGGCCAGATATCTGGCTGGATCTCCCAGTCACTTTATGGCTTCACCGATCAGTTTGTGGGCAGCACTGACGATGCCGCAGAGTTGCGCCGCCGTACGCTGGAGTCTTACCGCCATTTATGCACGAGTTCCCTGATGCTGAATAATCAGCCGCCGTACTGGGCAGAACATGAAGCTAATGACGGGCAACTGGAAACGCGTAAGGCTGAATCCGGGATTCTCCGCATGATGGCGCCTGAGTGGTGGTATCTGCGTCTTAAGCGGGCGCGTGATATGCAGCGTGAGCATATGGCCATTGCCGTGGGGCAGGTACAGAAAGCCGCCAGTGCTTATGTGTCCCGTAAAACCCTGGGTGAATGGATAGACCAGAAAAAGCGGAACCTTGAGTTCTTTAAAAAGTTTGACCTTCTGAATGATGAAGGGCTGCGTATTGCACTGGACAGCATGGTGCACCGCAGCGTTGCCAATCCGGCGATCCGTCGCTGTGAGCTAATGGTAAGAATGAGAGGATTTGAAGATATGGCCAATGAAGAAGGACTGGCTGGTGAGTTTTACACTATCACTGCGCCATCGCGATTCCATGCGGTGTACAGCAAAGGGGGCTTTGTTTCGCAATGGGAAGGATGCACGCCACAGGATACCCAGCGTTATTTATGCGGCGTCTGGCAGAAAATTCGTGCAGCGCTGTCGCGTAAAGATTTGCGTTGTTTCGGGTTCCGCGTTGTTGAGCCGCATCACGATGGCACACCGCACTGGCATCTTCTGCTGTTTATGCGTCCGGAAGATGCGAAAGTGATTCGTCGAGTTATCCACACATACGCTTGCCAGGAAGATGCACACGAGTTGCGCAGCTATTCAGCAAGAAAAGCCCGCTTCTGTTTTAAAGCTATCGACCCGCAGAAAGGCAGCGCTACTGGCTATATCGCTAAATACATCTCAAAGAATATAGATGGTTATGCGATGGATGGTGAAAAGGATGAGAAGACAGGCGAGGACATTAAAGAAATGGCCAAATCTGTTACCGCATGGGCTTCCCGCTGGCGTATTCGCCAGTTTCAACAAATCGGTGGTGCGCCGGTAACTGTCTGGCGTGAATTGCGCCGCCTGCGTAACCAACAACTGCCCAATCCCAAAATGGATGCTGTGTTGGCCGCTGCGGATGTGGGGTGCTGGGCGTCATACACTCAGGCGCAGGGGGGCGCACTGGTTTCCCGAAGTGATCTGGTTGTTCGTCTGGCTTATGAAATCACAGAGCAGGGCAATGAATACGCAGAGGACGTGCAGCGCGTTCAGGGTGTCTATTCTCCATTGGTTCCAGATTCAGCGGTATGTACGCGCCTGGTGAAGTGGCAGAAGGTAGCGAAGTTGGCCGAAGCGCCAGCGGAGGCTGGTTTTTCTGGCGGCAACGCCGCCCCTTGGAGTTCTGTCAATAACTGTACGGAGGGTGGAACCCGCAGACGGTTAAAACTGGAATTGCGCAGCCGGGGTTTTGATGGTTCTGACGATGAAATAGCCATTCTCATGCGGGGTAGTGGTTTGAGATTTGGCCAGGTGGCATTGATTTACCGTAATGGCCGGTTGCAAGAGACACGAAGCGAGCCAATGCACGAGCTGTGGCCGGGGTGGTTGTAGCGGTATAAATCTGTGTAACACGTTCATTTGTCAGTAGATGGCAGGAAAATACATTTCACAATTTGTGCTTTACGGTGTACTGTATGTATATACAGTAATATATTGTTTGTGGGGGCTAAATGGATCTTTTGGAAGCGTCGGCACAGCTGGAGCGCATTGAGTTATTGGCCAAAATTGCCCATGTGTACGAAAGTAACCAGAGAGAAAAAACAATCGCTTTGGCCTGGATTGGTGAGATTGCTGGAGAAATGCGGGAGATGGTCAGAACAGAAGCTAAAAACCCCCTGGAAGGGGGCTTATCAGGCGGCGGGAGTCGCTTTCAGTAGGTCTAATGCCATTTGACGCTGATCGGGTGAAAGTGCATTCAGTATTTTCTGCACCATCGCATCACCCGTTTTCGCGCTGGGGCTGAGAGTGTGGGAGAACGTCAGATTCATCACAAACGTATGGCCACACTCAACATCTGAACAGGCGCAGTAAATATCCGCAATCTGCCGGTGCTTCCGGTTTGTTTTACGAATAACAGCCTTTGAGCCGCATTCCGGGCATTCGATTTTCAGAACTCGCATATTCCATGCTCCAGCTGTTAAATGATGCCTGGATTTTAGCCTTTTTCGCCTCATGCCGCATCCTTATCCGTTGATTCTGTGTAACTTAAATCAAAGTTAAGGTGCAGGCGTTCTGGTATTTCGGGATCGTTGTTCACGGCAGTCATAAACCGGCGCTGAATAGGCGCTATCTCGCTTTTCTTGTAAATCCTTTCCGCCTTTTCAACATCCCCCAGACCAGCGGTGTTCTGCGGGACAATTCCGGCCAGCCCTGCCGGAAAGCGGTGCGCGTTGAGAATGTCCTGCGCACTGATGTTTTTGATGTTGGCAAATTCATCTTTTGCAGAGATATCACCCATTTCAATGAACTTGATCGCGTCCCCATCTCCGCCAGGAATGTTCACCAGAATAGTGGAGAAGTTGCCAATACCTTTGCTGTCACGCAGCTGCTGTTCAATTTCTTCTTCCATTTCATCCGTCATGCTGGGATCGCGTGTATAGAGAATGCCGCCAGTATGAGCGCCGTTGTGGTAGTAGCGGCGGCGGAAAATCACGGCTTCACTGTTAAGCAATGCCGAGTGTACGCCACCGATATAGTCTGGCAGCCCGTAGATATGCTGCTGCGGGTCGTACATCTTGATAAAAATGATATCTTCCTGCGGCCATACCTGCGGTTCACCATCCTGCAACACCACATAATCGCCGGGCTGATCTGTTGCGTTATCCCTGACTTTACGGCGGCGAATATACAGGCCGGGTAAAGGTTCCAGGGCAATCACATCCCCCCATCCGTTGCGGATTTTGCCAATCGCAATATCCCCGAAGGTTGTATAGTCAAACGCTGCGGCTTCCAGCTGGTCGTAAGTCAGGCCACCGCCCAGATAATCAGACACAATCATATTTTTCCGGGCGTGGATGATGCCACCGTGCTGACCGTTCAGGTTGATGAGCTGTGCCAGTGCCAGCCGGTCAATCGGCTGGGTAAAGTGATCGGCGGCATTGTCGTACCAGATGTCGCGGTAATCCGTGCCGGTGGTCAGCACGGGTTCTGGTTTGCCGAATGTGATGATGCTCATTTTTTTGGACTTATCGCCGCGCAGGTTGCGCTTAACGAAGCGGTTTTTTTTACTCATGCAGCCTCTTTCCTTACACCCCAGCGGGATTTCGGTTTGTTTTCGTAGTTGAGTGGTTCGTTATGCAGGGCGTGGGTGATGGCCCAGAACGCCTCCGCGTGGCCAGTGTCCTGGCTGCGGTCAGCGACAAATGTCATAGCGTTACCGCTTTGCGTGGTGGTGCGGCGTACAGCCATAAAGCTGGCAGGGATCTCTTTCAGGTTCTTGTCCCATTCAATACGCTGACTTTCCACCACGTCCGCCGCTTTCAGTACCAGCTGATTTTTCGTGTTCATGTCGTAACGAATGGCGACGGCCACGCGCATGGCAAAATGCTGGATGTTGTCAAAAACACCCTGGCCAATACCGGTAACGTCCACTCCCAGATAGGTGAAATTGTATTTTTTAAACAGGAGTTCGATCTGCCTGGCCTGATAGCGGAAGTTCATGCCCTTCCAGTTAATGACCTTCAGAACGCGGAATTTCTCTGCGGCGTACATCGGCGGGGCAATAATCACAAAACACGACAAATCGCCGCTACGTGCCGGGTCAAAGCCTCCCCATACTGGCCTGTCACCAAATGGCCGCGCAGCGTCCGGGTTGTGATCCTGCCAGGTGTCCACCTCCACACCGCAGGCTTCCAGGTCAGAAAAGCTGAATACGGAATCCTTGCTGTCCACGAACACGCACATATAGAGCATGTTGAAGGTGGCGGTGTTATAGCGGTTGCGCAGCTTCTCGATGTTGGCCAGGTTGAAGCCGCCCGCAATGGCATCCTCCATCGTGATGACATAGCGCCACTGACCATCCGGGCAAAGCCGTCCGCCGTTGCGCATTTCATCAAAGGACGGGAACTGGGCGGCCGCGCGTTTTTTGCTGCCCTGTTTCCATTCCTCACCCGTCCAGAACGGGTAAGCCTGGTGTGTTTTGGCCGATGGCGTTGAAAAGTAGGTGGTGCGCCATTTGTCATGGGTGGCCATTGCGCTGGCCACTTCGTTAAGTCTGGCGAAGTTAGGCACCCAGAAATATTCGTCACAGTACAGGTGGCCACTGTAGGACTGTGCTGTGTTTTTGTTGGTTGAGAGAAAACGCAGTTCAGCGCCATTGCTGAGGCGGATCGGGTTGCCGGTCAGCGTGATGCCAAAATACTGCTCTGCAATGTTGACGATGTAAGACCGGAAGTATTCTGCCTGGACTTTGGAGGCTGACAGGAAGATTTGCGGATCGCCTGTCATGACCGCGTTTTCAAAGGCTTCAAATGCAAAGTACCAGGTGGCACCGATCTGGCGGCTTTTCAGGATATTCCTGACCTGCTGGCCAATATTCCTGCGCAAGTGTTTCTGGTATTCAAAAAGATGTTCTTCCGCCCAGGTGTCAAAATCCGCCTGGGTCAGAGATGAAATATCGTTTTTTCTGTTTTTGCGCTTGGGGCGCGGTTCATCGCTGTTGCTGTCCCGCGCAGCTGCCTGACCATTACTCTGGCCGCTGGCCATTTTTTCTTTATGCTTATTGCTTTGAGCACGCAGCTTTGTGGCATGGGCAATCAGCATGTCCATTTCTTTCAGGTCGAGATCGGTTTTATTATCGCGGCTGGCCAGCAGCTGGTAGCGGCGTTCGATTGCCTCCTCTGTACTTTCAAAGCTGAGTAAATCCGCCCAGCTGTATTTCTCAGCCCAGTAGTAAACGATCCGCGCATTCGGCAGATTTAATTCTGATGCAATTTCTTTTGGCGTATAGCGGCGCAAATAAAGTGCGCGGACAACGCCTTTTAGTTCTTCTGAGTATTTAGCCATGCGGATAATTATGCCGTGGCTGTTATGAAAAAACGGTGGTGTTAATTCGCGTCTGTTCGGTAATACGTGATAACCGAACTGTTCAGAATAAAGCGTGATGCGGTGGTGGTTTTATTTGGCAATAATTGATTTGCAGCGTCGGTGAATAAATCAGGGGGGATATGTCGCATTTAAAAACTGACTGGCTGTGTGTTGCTACCGAAGGGGATACCGTTGACGGCAGGGATATTAAACGCCAGTGGATTATCGATATGGGGGAAACCTATGACTATAACCACTATGTCGCTTTAATCTGGCCAGAACACGAGGATGATTGCGGTAATTTTGGGGAGGTACTGGAAGCCACCTGGCATGATGGTGAGGACGGACTGGCGCGGCTTTACGTCAGCCTTTGCCCGAATATGCGATTAATATTCGCCAACCATGAAGATCAGCTCCTGTTCTTCTCGATTGAACCGGAAGAAAACTGGCGCGGTAGTGGGCGTACATACCTCAAGGGGCTGGCGGTTACAGATACTCCCGCCAGTGTTGGCACCACACGGCTGCGCTTTAGTAGTCGGCGCAAAAAATTATCTAAGCAGGGATATTACAGTTGTGTGATTTCCCGTGATGGAAAAATTAAACAGGAAATACGAATGAAGAACTGGCAAAAATTGTTTGGTATTAAACCGAAGTTTGAAGATGAAACGCCGCCTGATGATACCGCGCAGGGTGATGATAAGTTACAGGCGCTGGCCAACGCGGTAAACGAACTGGAAGGCCGTGTAGCCAAAATTGAAAATCAGCTCAATGATGTTCAGGGTGATGTGGATACCATTGCGGAAGTGGTCGATACCGAAGAATTTGCGGCTATTCGTGATAATGCAAAGGATATCGTTAAACGTTTTAACGATCTGGGTAATAAATCCACCCGTACACCGGGGCGTAAGATTTCAGAAAAAGCGGGTAAATTTAATTTCCTGTAATACGTTCTGACGTTAATTAGTACAAAACATTTTTATTATCGCTTAATCGCGAGGGAGTTTTATGCACCTTAATAACCGTGCACGGGATTTACTGGATAAATATTCGAGTGGTATGGCGCAGCAGTTTGGCGCACGTGATACCAGTCGTTATTTTTCCCTGAATGACCCGCAGGAAAATGCGCTGCGTCTGGCGCTGCTGGAGTCCGTGGAGTTCCTGAACATGATTACCTGTCTGGACGTTGACCAACTGAGTGGCCAGGTGATTTCTGTCGGTTCCTCAGTGCTGCATACCGGCCGCAGTGAAAATGGCCGCTTTGTTCGTCAGGTTGGCGTGGACGGCAATGACTACTCACTGGTTGAAACGGACAGCTGCGCCGCACTGCGCTGGGATCTGCTTTCGGTCTGGGCAAATGCCGGTAAGGACGAAAACGAGTTTTACAACCTGGTTCAGGCGTTTACCACACAGGCTTTTGCGCTGGATATGCTGCGTATTGGTTTTAACGGTAAGAGTCGCGCAAAAACGACGAATCCAACGGATAACCCGAACGGCGAAGATGTCAACATCGGCTGGCATGAGCGTATGAAAACGCTGCTGGGTGGTAATCAGATTATGACCGATCCGGTCGTGCTGGATGAAGCCGGGGATTACAAATCACTGGATGCAATGGCTTCAGACCTGATTAACGCCAAGATCCCGGCACAGTTCCGCAATGACCCGCGTCTGGTGGTTCTGGTCGGTGCTGATCTGGTTGCTGCTGAACAATACCGACTGTATCAGGCCGCAGATCGCCCGACTGAAAAAATCGCGGCGCAGATGCTGGGCAGCACCATTGCTGGCCGTCCTGCTGTTATCCCGCCGTTTATGCCGGGTAAACGTATGGTCGTCACGCCGCTTTCTAATCTGCATATCTACACCCAGCGCAACACCCGCATGCGTAAGGCGGAATTTGTTGAAGACCGTAAGCAGTTCGAAAACAAATACCTGCGTAATGAAGGCTATGCGGTTGAAGTGCCGGAGCTGTATGCGGCCATTGATGAATCCGCCGTGACCATCGGCAAGGTTTCCGAACCAGCAGAGGGCTGATAAATGGCACTTTCTCCCGCGCAGCGTCACAGCCAGCGCATTGCGATGGAACAAAAGCTGAAACGCAGCCAGGCACTGGAAACCACGGAAAGCATGCATCTGCTGATTAAGGCGCTGGAAGCGGATGTGGAACATTGCCGTAACCTGCCGACAATCGCGGATCGTGTTGAGTTTAAGCGGGATGTGTTGCTGCCGCGCTGGACACCGACTGTGGAAGCGTATCTGGAAAGCGGGCAGGTGTACGCCAACCCGGTATTTGCCTGGTGTGTTATCTGGCTGTTTGACGTGGGCGATCTGGATAAGGCGCTGGACTGGGCTGACATTGCAATCAGCCAGCAGCAGGCAACCCCGGATCGGTTGCGCAGTAATTTTCCCACGTTCGTGGCCGATACGATGCTGGCCTGGGCGCAGGAAACATCAGGGCGCGGGGAAAGTGTTGAACCGTATTTCTCCCGCACATTTGAGCGTGTCGCCAGTACCTGGCGGCTGCATGAACAGGTCACGGCCAAGTGGTTCAAGTTTGCCGGGCTGGAGCTGCTGCGCGGCGAAGATGGCCAGACAACGGCAGCGAGTGTGGATGATATCGAAACGCTGGAGAAAGCCGATCGGTTGCTGGCCACCGCAGAAAAATACTATTTAAAAATCAGCGTCAAAACGGCACGGCAGACGATTGCCGCCCGTATCCGAAAACTGACGCAGGGGTAAAGACTACCGCAAGCCAGGCGGACGCGGTGGAGGGCAGAACACTCCGTGTGTCACTGTGCCGTGGAAACCGGTCAGTCCGCCTTTTTCGGGGGAATTATGTTTAGCGGAAAACCGCTGGATTATCAGGATGAACCGCTGACGAATAACGGGTTCTGGCCGGATCTGAATCTGAAGGACTTTCAGGCGCAGCGGTCACTGCCAGCCGATATCGACGCGGACACCATCAGTCAGGCGCTGCTGGCCGCAGTCGCGGAGGTGAATGCCGAGCTGGAAAACGTGGAGGCCAGCTGGAAAGCAAAAGGCCACACGCTGGCGGCAGATGTTCCGGGTGTCAGCATGGGAGGGATTAACAGCCTGTGTGCCCAGTACATGAAAGCGGTATTTGCCAGGGCGAAAGCGGATTTACTGGGGGAGTTCGCCACTGTCGGGCGACGTGAAACCCATCCGGGGCAGGAGAGTATGGAAACCCGCGCCGGGTTACTGGCTGAGGCTTCAGTAGTTATCCGTCGCATGAAGGGGCTTAAACGGGCAACGGTGAAAAAAGTATGAGCCAGACACAGCTTGAGAGCCTGACCGCATTTTTTCAGCAAAACGTGCCGCCGCGCGCCATGCAGTCATTTGACAGTGTGCTGGATGAAATGAAGTTCATCCCCGCCGCGAAGGATTACGGGCTGGGACAGTACCGCCAGGCGGTGATTCGCTATGACGCGGTAATCAGCTGGCAGCGTTTCCCGTACCGCCTGTGTCCGCCACAGTTGCTTATGTCGCTGCTGGCCGCGTGGCTGGATGAGGCTGACAGGGAATTACTGGATGAAGTCGGCCTGACTGAAGCTGAACCGGACTGGGATGTGTCAGTGGAGGATGAGGAAACCGCCACCATTGTGCTGACGGTACCAATGGCGGAAGAACTTGTGATCAGGGAGGACGAAAACGGGGCGATCCCGTGGCAGGGGAAACGTTGGTCGCTGGTTAACCCTGAAGTTTGGATAGCGATCACCGCCAATATTTATGGCGTGGATGAAACCGGTGCGCCGGTAGGTGGTAACGAATGATTGCCGGTGGCGAGCTGAATCAAAAACAGCTGGCAGAGTTGCGTAAATCACTGGCCAGCATGGAGCTGCCACCCAAAAAGCGCCAGCGTCTTATCTGGAGGCTGGCCAAATATGGCGTGATTGCCGCCGCAAAACGGCATGTCCGCAATCAGGAAGCACCGGATGGCCAGAAGTGGCCGGGGCGTAAAACGAAGCGCAAAGGGAAGATGCTGCGGAACCTGCCAAAACTGCTGCATATCCGCGAAATGCCAGAGATTCAGGCGGTGCGGATTTATTTGCAGGGGGGAGGCTACCGGAACGGGGAAACGCCGGTACCGGCCGGGACAGTCGGGTATGCGCAACAAAACGGGATGCGTGTCAGTGTCAGCCGTCGCAGCCAGCCACGGAAGGCGGAGACCGGAAAAATGGCCACGCCGGCCCAGGCCAAAAAACTGCGGGCGCTGGGGTACCGGGTGCGCACCGGTAAACGCTGGAAAAAGCCCACGCTGGGCGAGTTAACCCAAACGATGCCATACAGCCGAGCGGGGCTACTGATTCGAAAACTCAGCGGTAAGGCGGTCAAAACCAGCTGGACAGTGGATCTTCCTGCCCGTGTTTTTCTGGGCATGAGTGACGATGAATTTGATAACGCGCTGGCGCGTCAGCTTCAGGCCATCGGCTTTGGCTGGGATGTTAAGGCGCAGGATATTAAGGGGAAAGCATGACCTGGCCAAACGTGACCGTAAACCAGGTAAACCAGCTGCTGGGTGAAACCAATGAAGTGGAACGCACGCTGCTGTTTATCGGTACGGGTACCAAAAATGTGGGGAAAACGCTGGCGGTGAATGCCCAGAGTGATTTTGATGCACTGCTGGGCGAAGGGGAAAGCCCGCTGAAAAGCGATGTTCTGGCGGCACTGGCAAATGCCGGTCAGAACTGGTGGGCATTTATTCATGTGCTGCCCGCAGATGCTGAGGACGATGCCTGGGTGAAAGCGGTTCTGGCCGCGCAGGTGGTGTGTTCGGTGGAAGGGGTGGTGCTGTCCAGTGATGTGACGGCCAAAACCCAGGTAAATCAGGCGGCGACGTTACGATCCACGCTGATTTCCAAATATGGGCGCTGGGTGTGGTTCATCCTGGCTGTGCAGGGAATGCAGGACGAAGAAGCCCAGGCGGATTACCTGACCCGTGTGTCTGCCATTCAGGACGGTATTGCAGAGAAGGCGGTGCAGCTGGTCCCGCGTTTGTGGGGAGATGAGCCGGGTGTGCTGGCTGGCCGTCTGTGCAGTCGTGCCGTGACTATCGCAGACAGTCCTGCCCGAGTGAAAACCGGGGCACTGCTGAATCTGGGTAGTGATGAAATGCCGGTTGATGGTACCGGGGCGGTACTGGAGCTGGCCACGCTTAAGGCACTGGAAGCACAGCGCTTTAGTGTGCCGATGTGGTACCCGGATTATGACGGTTTTTACTGGGCTGACGGGCGAACGCTGGATGTGGAAGGCGGCGATTACCAGTCGATTGAAACCCTGCGTGTTGCCGATAAAGCAGCGCGTCGTGTACGTCTGCTGGCTATCAGTAAAATTGCGGATCGTTCACTGAACAGCACACCGGGCAGTATTGCTGCACACCAGACTCTGTTTGCACGTCCACTGCGTGAAATGTCCACGGCGGCCAGTATCAATGGCGTGTCATTTCCGGGGGAAGTGAAGCCGCCGCAGGAGGGTGATGTAACCATTGTCTGGAAGAACAAAAAGACGGTGGATATTTATCTGGTGGTACGCACCTGGGAAGTTCCGCTGCAAATCACCATCAGTCTGTTACTGGATGCCAGTCTGGAGGGCGCTGCATGAGTAAACGTATTTCGGGTATGTCGTTTGATACCTATCTTGACGGCGATCTGATCCACATCGAGAAAATCACACTCGATATCACGGATAACAGCGCCGCCGCCCAGACCCGTGGTGTGCCGGATGGCCATGTTGATGGCGATGTGGCCGCAGAGGGAGAAATTGAAGTCAGTTCCAAAGTGCTGGGTGTACTGACGGCCAAAGCCCGTGCCGCAGGTTCGTGGCGTGGTATTCCGCCGCTGGATTTTCTTTTTTATGCCAAAGCGGGCAACGAAGAAATGAAAGTGGAATCGTTCGGCAACAAACTCCAGTTAAGTAATCTGCTGGATATCGATCCAAAGGGTGGCGGTGTGGCAACGCACAAAATCAAATACTTCGTGACCAGTCCGAAGTTCGTCAACATCAACGGCGTACCGTATCTGGAATCGGAAGCCACGGAAAACCTGATCGGATAAGGAAGCCGGAATGCAGGAACATGAAAAGAGCCTTTATTCACTGCTGATTATGGGGGCGCTAATTGCTGTTGCGAAGGTGCTGGCCAGTGATGATCCCATTACACCGCGCCTGTTTATCAGCCGTGTGATTCTGGGCAGTTTTGTTTCAGTCATCGCTGGTGCGGCGCTGATTCAAATCCCGGAGGCCAGCCCGCTGGCTATTCAGGGGCTGGGGGCTGCGCTGGGTATTGCCGGTTATCAGGCTGTTGAAATGTGGCTGCGCAGACGTGCAGCGGGAAAGAAGAACGGGAGCGTGACAAATGACCCTGAGTGAAAAGCAGCAACTGTTTACCGTCATGGTGGCCAACCTGATCCACTGGGCGGAAGAACATGGCTACCGGCTGACGTTTGGTGAAGCGTACCGCACCCCGGAACAGGCGGCGCTGAACGCGAAGAAGGGCAGCGGTATTTCGAACAGTCTGCACACCCAGCGTCTGGCCGTGGATTTTAATCTGTTTGTGAATGGTCAGTACCAGACCCGTACAGAAGACTATCTGCCGCTGGGTGAATACTGGGAATCGTTGGGCGGAAGCTGGGGCGGGCGCTTCAAATCCAGACCGGATGGTAATCATTTCAGCCTGGAACATAACGGGGTGCGCTGATGAGTCACGCGCAGTGGCTGGTTGTGGTGGCGCTGGCGTTTGTCTGGGGCTGGCTGACTGCTGACTGGCGGCGCGACAGCCTGGAGCTGGCAATCAACACGGCGGCGCAGGTGGCTGGTAATGAATCGCGAAAGGTTATGCAGGGCATTGCCAGTGATTCTGCCAGGGCGCTGGAAGATAAACTGGAGGCGCTAAGAAATGCGCAACCGCGAGAGATCCGCACGGAAGTGCTTAAGCCGGTTTTTACTAACAGGTGCCTGTCTGATGAGTTTGTCAGCATGTACAACAGCGCCGTCGCCGGTACCGAACGTGCGTTATCAGGAAAACCTGAAAACACGATGCGCCACGCAGCTGCCGCGCCTGAACGGGGCAACAGGTAAAGATGCAGCGGAACTGCTGACTGTTTACCTTGAAATATATGGCCAGTGTGCGGCGCGTCATAATCAGTTAGTTGATGAAATTAATTTAAGAGAGCGTGTTATTTATGGAACAAATTAAAATGAGTGTTTGTGGTGCAGATATTGTTTTTGAACCTAATCAGACTGCTTACAATAAACTGATTAATGAAATGGCAATGGATAATAAAGTTGCACCTGCAAATAATTATCTGATGCGTATTGTTACCCCGGAAACGAAAGAAGCACTGATTGACGTATTAAAACGTCCGGGTGCAGCGTTGCAACTGGTCAGTAAAGTTAATGATATTTACGCGCCGGAACTGGAGATTGAAGTAAAAAACTGACAAAGCGAGTCCATGATATTGAACGAAATGGACTCGAACAGTATTTAATTCTCCGTCGTCATTATTTGCCACATGGTCAGGATTCCGTTGACGATATTGCCGCCGCTATATGGCTGGATAACCGTCACTGGGAATATACGGGAATAGCCGTGGCTAATGGCGTGGCTAAAGCATTTAAAGGCACTGAATGAAACAGTTAGATTTTACATTAAGCCTGATTGATAAATTGTCCCGCCCGTTAAAACAGGCGCAGGGCAATGTCACGGGCTTTGCTGAGAAATCAAAAGAAGCCTTTATGCAGATTGGTGGCGGCGTTCTGGGGCTGGCGGGTACAGGTATGGCCATTAAAGGTGCGCTGATGCCCGCCATTGAAATGTATGACGCGCTGAATGATGCGGCTGCAAAAGGGGTTGATGACTCTGCGCTTAAAGCCGTCCAGCGTGATGCGCTGCGCTTCAGTACCACCTATGGTGCCAGCGCGGTGGAGTTCGTCCAGTCCACGGAAAGTATAAATGCTTCCATTGCCGGGCTGACCGGGAATGAGTTGCCGAAAGTGACGAAAGTCGCCAATACCCTGGCGTTTGCGCTCAAATCCACCGCCGCGGAAACCGCTGAGTTTATGGGGCAGATGTTCGGTAACTTTTCCGCTGATGCCAACCGGCTGGGTAAGGTTGAGTTTGCTGAACAGCTGGCCGGAAAAATGGTGTACATGCGAAAAACCTTTGGCACGGAAATGGCCGTTATCAAGGATTTGATGGAAGGGGCGCGTGGCGTGGGTACCAACTACGGAGTGGGGCTGGATGAACAACTGGCCGTGCTGGGACAGCTTCAGCGGACACTGGGCACGGAAGCCAGCAGCGCTTATGAAGGCTTCATGACCGGAGCCATTGAGGGCGGTAAAAAGCTGGGGCTGTCCTTCACGGATTCCACTGGCAAAATGCTGTCCATGCCCGAAATGCTGATCAAGTTACAGGGCAAGTATGGCAAAAGCCTGGAAGGGAATCTGAAAGCCCAGGCTGAACTGGATGCGGCATTTGGTGACAGTTCGGCGGTGGTAAAACACCTGTACGGTAATGTGGCGTTGCTTCAGCGCAATATCACGGAACTGGGCGGTGCGGATGGCCTGAAGCGCACACAGGAAATGGCGCAGAAAATGGTGAAGCCGTGGGATCGTTTTGTCGCAATCCTGAAGGCTATCCAGACCGTAATCGGCCTGACGCTGATCCCGGTGTTGTATCCGGTGCTGAACCGCCTGGCCGATATGGGGCAGACCTTTGCCCGCTGGATGCAGCTGTTTCCCAACATTGCGCGTGTTGTCGGGTATGCGGCAATGGCCTTGCTCAGCTTTGCGGCTGTGGGTGCTGTCGCCAATATTGTGATGGGTGCCTCTAAATTCATCATGATGGGGTTGCGCGGGATCTGGGGGGCGCTGACGGCCGTCACGAAAATTTACACCGCCACTGTCTGGCTGGGAAACATTGCCGTTGTTGCCTGGAATGCCACGCTGAAATTTCTGCGCGGTACGTTGCTGGCGGTTCGTATGGCGGCAATGATGGCCGGGATAGGTATCAATCTGATGAGTTGGCCGATCCTGCTGGTGATTGGTGCCGTTGCCTTGCTTGCTGCCGGTTGCTGGCTGTTGATTAAACACTGGGACACAGTTAAGAACGCGGTCATGGATACCGCAGCATTTCAGGCATGCGCCAGGGTAGTGGAATGGCTGGCTGGAGTGTTTGCTTCAGCCTGGCAGTTTATCAGCGAAGGATGGAACAGTTTTATTTCCATGCTGACTGGGTTTTCTCCTTCACAGGCATTAAGCGGTCTGGCCACGGGTATTGTCTCGTTGTTTGATAATGTCTGGCTGTCCGTTAAAAACGGTTTTCTGAAGTCGTGGAACTGGATTGTTGAGAAACTGAATAAAATCCCAGGTGTGGATATATCAATGGCCAGTACAACTTCACCCCCATTAACTGGAAATACGTTATCAACGGGTGGGGAGCTAAAAGGAATTGATAAGGGCGGGATAAATAAAACAATCAGTAGCAATTCTAAATCAGTCACTGATAACAGTAAAAAAATAGGGGAGGTTCATTTTCATACCAAAGAAGCGATGTCCCCTGGTCAGTTAATGGAATGGCAGGAGCTAAATGCGTGAATGAACCACTTTATATAGATTTGCTGATCCTGAAGGGTGATTTTGTTCTGAATACCGGATATGAACCTGAACTGTGTAATAACCGTAAAAGTATCGGGCAGGACATTATTCACGCCATTATTGAGAGCGGACTGGCAACGGAACTGATTGCTGAACGCAGCCCAACAATGCGGGCGGATATTTTTACCCGTATGGAATTATTGATTGAAGATGATGAACGGATTATTCCGGGAACAGTAGAAATCAGTGAGGAAAGCCAGAAACGTTTATGGATAACTGCCAGCACCTATGACTTTGGCGGCATTTCTGCGCAGGTGGATTTATGACAGAAAAACCGCAGGTTGATTTTGAGGACGTCGTGAAGGCCAGCGGGATGCCGGTGACAGAATCTGAAGTGCGGGATCGCTTTAATGCGATTGCGGCTGAGGAAGGCATGATCACTAACACATCCCGCATGTCACCGTTCTGGCGGTTAATTACGGCCATTGTGACTGCACCGGTGATGTGGCTGAAAGAGGTTCTGGTGTCCACGGTACTGGCCAATATGTTTGTGGCCACGGCCAGTGGGAGCATGTTGCGTCTGCTGGCCTGGGCGGTAAACGTCACGGCAAAGCCCGCCAGTGCTGCACAGGGGGTGATCAGGTTCTTTAAAGAAGATGCCAGAGCGGTGGTGACGGTGAAGGCCGGAACGGTTATCCAGACTGAACGCATAAACGGCCGGGTGTATGAGCTGTCGACCACTGAAGATGTGGTGATCCCCTCAGGTACAACCAGCGCGTTGCTGCCGGTAAAAGCAACTGGCACAGGCGGCGCATACAACCTTGCGCCGGGTTATTACCGCATTCTGCCGGTGGCCGTTGATGGCATCAGCCATGTGGTCAGTGAGGAAAACTGGCTGACGGTACCAGGGGCTGATGAGGAAAGTGATGATGAACTGCGGGAACGCTGCCGGAATCAGTTCAATCTGGTAGGCAATTACCACACGGATGCGGTTTACCGTTCAATGATTGCCGGTGTTGTCGGGCTGAGTATTGACCGGATTTTCTTTGAGCACGACGCGCCGAGGGGACCCGGTACCGCAAACGCGTATTTGTTGCTGGACAGTGGGGTAGCCTCCGCGCCGTTTGTGAATGCGGTGAATGATTACATCAACACGCAGGGGCATCACGGCCACGGCGACGATATGCAGTGTTACGCCATGCCGGAAACCCTTCACGATCTGGCCGTGACGGTATACGTCAGAAATCTGGCCAACCTGACAGGCGATGAACAGCACAGCCTGAAAAACGGGATTGAAAACCTGATCCGTTGTGCTTTTCGTGAGAATGCGGATTTTGACGTCAGAAAGACGTGGCCATATTCGCGTTTCTCATTTTCCCAGCTGGGGCGCGAGATCCATAAAACCTTTTCACAGGCGGATTCGCTGGCTTTTTCACTGGGTGACATTACCAGTGAGCTGAATGTGCCGCGTCTGAAATCACTGGTGGTGAGTCTTGAAAATGAATGAGTTCATGAAAAAGCTGGCCGGAATGGTGCTTCCCTCCTGGATGAACCAGGGGGAGTCGAAGAAGCTGCGGAATACAGCGCGGCGATTCTGGGCGGAGGTTTACGGCTGGATAACCTGGCCGATGAATCAGTTTGATCCGCTGACCTGCACACCGGCATTACTGAACCTGCTGGCTTATGACCGCGATATTACCCGTTTTGACGGGGAGTCGTTGAGCCTGTTCCGCAGGCGCGTGGCATTCGCCTTTATCAATGCGCGTGATGCCGGTTCGGTAGAGGGGTTTATCAATATCTTTGAACGGCTGGGTATTGGGTATGTGGAACTGCGGGAACGTCAGCCAGACATTGACTGGGATGTGATTCTGGTTCGTGTCACGGACAGCCAGATCGCGGACAACACGCAGTTACTTATCCAGATTATCCGCCAGTACGGGCGAACATGCCGCCGTTATCAGTTTGAAGTGATTACATCTGAAAAGGTAACCATCCGGGCGGGATGGGATCAGGGGGAATACGTGGTTTATCCGGCAACGTTAAGCGGTATGGAAACCCACAGCGCGACATTTAGCGCGGGTTTGTAAGGAGTTTTATATGTCACAGACAGCTATCACGCTGGCATTTGAGCAGTGGAAAGCGCAGCAGGGTGCCACTGGCGAACCGGTGGTGCTGGATGAATTTGTGTTTGCGGATGTACCGGGGCTGAATCCGGATGTACCCATTGACCGGAATGAAGCACTGCCAGCTGTCGCGCAGATTGTGCACCGACAACCTGTTACCCGTACTGGTGTGGTGAATGAAAATGGCGTGGTGTATTCCGCCGTTCTGGGTGCTGACGTGGGCGACTTCAGCTTTAACTGGATCGGTCTGCTGAATAAGGCCAGCGGTACGCTGGCGATGATTGTTCATGCGCCGGTACAGCAGAAACTGAAAACAGCGGAAGGCCAGCAGGGGAACGTTCTGACCCGTTCGTTTCTGATGGAGTACAACGGCGCACAGGCTGAAACCGGGATTAATACACCGGCTGAAACCTGGCAGATTGATTTCACGGCGCGTATGGCCGGGATGGATGAACGCCAGCGCCTGGAGAATGTGGATATTTATGGTGCTGCCGCATTCTTTGGGGATGGTTATCTGGTCGGAAAAACCGGCAATCAGTATTTTGTCACCAAAGGCACCGGCTATGTGGCGGGACTGCGTACGTCACTGGCAGAAAATCAAAATATTACCGTGACAACAAAACCGGTAAAAGTCTGGCTGGATGTGTGCTGGGCGGGTGCGCTGACCAGTGTCTGGAATGTTCAGCGCAAAATTACCGTAGCGGAAAACCTGGCTGATTATGTGCAGAACGGTGAACAGCATTACGTGTTTGCAGTGGCCAGCATTGATGTGAATGGGAACATTACCGATTTACGGCCAAAGGGGAGTCTGAATGAACAACAGGCCAGCAGTGATTTCCTGCGAAAAGATACAAATTTAGCCGATGTTCAGGATAAAGCTGAAGCCCGTAAAAACCTGAATCTTGGGGAACTGGCGCTGTTAAGCCGAAGTGACGTTCTGCCGGTAGGTGTCCCCCTGCCGTGGCCGATGGATACGCCACCGGACGGTTGGGGGATTCTTCAGGGGCAGGCTTTTGATAAGGCCGCTTACCCGCTGCTGGCGAAGGCTTACCCTTCCGGCGTTCTGCCTGATATGCGCCGGATGACAATTAAAGGGAAAACAGACGACCGCGCCGTGCTTTCTTATGAAGAAGACGGCATCAAATCACATGCCCACGGTGCAACTGTTTCTGCGACCGATCTGGGGACAAAAACAGTGTCCACGTTTGATTACGGTTCAAAGCAAACAACAGGATTTGATTACGGTAACAAAACCACGGATGTGCAGGGGCATCACGACCATGGATATCCGGTGGGTGGTGTCGGGGGATCTAACTACCCTGTTTTGTCTAACGGTAATGGCAGCTGGAGCAGGACTACCGCAGAGGGAAACCATGCTCATAACGTTTATATCGGGGCGCATGATCACTGGGTGGGCATTGGTGCACACAATCACACCGTAACACTGGGCGCACACGGACATAACGTGACGATTAATGCGACGGGTAACGCAGAGAACACGGTAAAAAACATTGCTTATAACTACATTGTGAGGCTGGCCTGATGACTTTCAAAATGACCGATGAAAACCGGACGATTACTGTTTATAACCTGCGTGCGGATACGCATGAATATATTGGTAAAGGTGATGCGCTAATCCCGGCACATACGGGACTCCCTGCGAACTGCACCACGACAGAGCCGCCAGAAACAAAGGCGGGTTTTATTCCCGTTTTTAATATGGAAAAACAGCAATGGCTTGTCATGGAAGACCACCGGGGAGAGGTTGTTTTCGACACGCAGACAGGCAATGCGCGTTTTATTTCTGAGCTGGGAGCATACCCGGCAGGGACAACGACAATTCCAAAGGATTCTGCCTGGCAAAAATGGGATGGCAGTAAATGGGTATCTGATCCCGATGCTGAACGCGTGGCGCTGGTCAGTGAAGCTGAGACGACGAAAACCAGTCTGATGAAACAGGCCAGTGAGGTAATTTCAACCTTACAGGATGCGGTTGATTTTGATATGGCAACAGATAAGGAGCAAACGCTGCTGGTTGCCTGGAAAAAATACCGTGTGCTGTTAAGTCGGGTTAACCCTGATGATGCCGGGAATATAGTCTGGCCGGAGGTGCCTGATAATGTGGCGTGAAGCACGTCTGGCCTTCGCTGATTCGCTGGCCGCGCTGAATTGCTCAATTGTTCCGGCGCATCCGTGGATAAACGGGCTGGGACAGCAGACGGATAACGGTGCATATCTTAGCCCGGTGAATGCTGTCCGCTATCTTGCCGGGAGGCTGGCCGGAACGGGCGGAAATGCCGATGTGATGATCATGATGGTGACAGGCCAGACGCATGAAAATTTCATGAACAGCCTTAACAGCCTGGTGGATGTTTTCCCCGCGCCGGCATTCACCCAGGTAAAGCGTCTGGCGCAATCCGCTGCGGCGCTGGCCATCGAAAAAATGCAGATCCCCGCGAAAGCCGGGGCGGGGTTGCCGGTTGCTGTTCCGTTGTCTGTGCCAACCAGCAGGGCGGCATTGTCAGCGGCGGCGGTAAGCCAGGCACAAAAAGCGGCCAGTGCGGGCTTCAGTCTGGATGGCATGAAGCAGCAACTGGGGGAGTTTGCGCAGCTGCGTGACAAACTTATCAGTGATGTGGCCAGCGGACTGGGCGATTTACAGGGAAAAAGTGCCAGAGCCTGGGTTTTTACGGGCAACGGCGATACAGCCACCACGCTGCTGGAACTGGTAAAAGATATTCCGCAGCCATCAGCCGTTTATACGGCGGCGATGATGCTGGTTGGTGACAATCTGGATGGAATAAAGGGAATGATTCATGACTTCGATCCCAACACTGGCGCTTAACGGCGAGGCCATACCGCTGAAAAACATGCGTTTAACCGTATCGCAGCAGTTCCAGGATAAAGACCAGTCCGGCCAGACCAGCGCCACCACAAAATCAGAGCAGGGTGCAAAGGGCAAGGAACTGCGTATCAGCGGTGAAATTCCGTTTAAAAGCCCGGAGATCCTGAAACGTATTTTCGAGCTGGCCAGCGCCACGGATGCCGGAGGAAACCGCCAGAAATACCGTGTGGCGCATGAAGTGGCCAGAGCGGTGAATTTTCGCGAGGCGACATTCAGCGGGACGATCGATGCGCCGCAGCAGGACGGAAAAATGGCCTGGCTGGTCACGTTTACGCTGGCAGAACATATCAGCGTGCAGGAAAAGCGGGAGGCCAGAGCCACAGGGAAATCCAGCGCGAAAAAACAGACGGCCGGAGGAACCGGACAGGCCGGTGGCCAGAGTGCCGGGGAAGATGAAGAAAAACTGACGTGGTTTGAGAAACGTGTGCTTAAACCCGTCAATGATGCTTTGGGTTAACGATGAAACCAGTTAAACGCCTGTACCTTTCAACGGATGAAGTTCACCTGGCGGATGCCAGTCTGGTGCTGGAGCTGAACAGTTGCGGCCGGGGATTTATTACTGCACAGACAACCACGGACTATACCGGGAAACTGGTGCGGCTGGATGTGGGGTATTCTGACCTGCTTTTGCGCTGGTTTACCGGCTACGTGGAACGCTCGCAACCTGCTGAAAATGGCTTTCAGCGCCTGTTTGTACGTGAGCTGGTCGGTGTGTTTGAAAAAGCGTGGCCATGTTCATTTCAGCATCCCACGTTGCGTAAAATCGCCGGCTGGCTGACGGAAAACAGCGGGATAACGGTCAGTGTGCCGGATACATCATACAGCGATAAGCCGATCCCCCATTTTACCCATAACGGCACGGGTTATCAGTTGCTGAATAACCTGGGCAGGGCATTCAGTATCCCGGATTACATCTGGTATCAGTTGCCTGATGGTTCCCTGTATGTGGGCGGTGCAGAAAAGGCGCTGTTTGCCGGTCGTCCGGTAGATATCCCCGCAGAGTTCAGCCAGGGGGCGGCGGGCGGTAACTCCATGACGCTGCCGGTGATCCAGAGTCTGCGACCGGGAGTTGAGCTGAACGGGGAGCGCGTGACCAGAGTTCATCTGACCAATGACACAATGGCCGTCACCTGGACACCCAGAAACCGCGCTACAGGTCAGCCATTACAGAAAACACCGGCGCAGCGCCAGATTGAAAGCCATTACCCGGAACTGGCTTCCGGGCTGCACCTGCCGAAGCTGGCCAGAGTGGTGGCACCCAGCGAAGCGGTGAAAAGCGGTGATTTTTCCGATCCGTTCCGGCCACGTTATGCCGTTGATGTGCAGCTGCTTGACGCAGACGGCAATCCCGACAACCAGACGCCGGTTTATTCGGCAGTGCCGCTGCCGGTACCGATGGCTGGTAATGACTCCGGCATGTTCCAGTTCCCGCCAGAAGGGACGCTGGTTGAAGTTGCTTTTACCGGGGGGAGACCTGATAAACCGTTTATCAGGCAGACACTGCCGGATGGTACCAGTCTGCCGGATGTTAAGCCCGGGGAGCAGTTGCAACAGCAGCGGGCGGAGGTATCGCAACGCGTTACCCAGGCTGGCGACTGGGTGCGGCAGACCGATCAGACCATCAGCGAGACATCGATGGCGAGGACGGTCAAAGCCGACACGGAACAACGTGATCTGGTCAGTCGGGAAACCACGGTTAAAGCCACCGATAAGACAACGGTACTGGGTACCGCCACCCTGATGGCCGGAGCCATTCAGCAGGTCAGCGCCGGTGATTTTAGCCAGGCCGTGAAGGGCAACAGGCTGGCCAGCATTGAAGGGAATGACGAAGCCGATATAACCGGGAAGCAGTCCACGAAAGTGGCCGGTGCTGTGGATGTTGATGTGGGGGGAACCCTGACTGAAAAGATTGCCGCGCTGCGTAAATCGGTGGCGGCGGGCGGTCAGCAGATTATGGGACCAACCGTCCATATTGGCAGTGAGAGTGTTAACACGCTGACCATGATGCTGGATACCATTGATTTACTGGCAGAGCTGGCGCAGCAGTGTGCGAACCATTCACACCCCAGCGTGGGTACGCCAACCAATGCCAGCGCATTTACCCAGACGGCAGAGAAGGCCGGGCAGACCCGCAATAAGTACCAGAGCATAATCGCCTGACCATCCCATCAGCCCGCATCTAAGCGGGCTTTTTTGTACCCATTCCCAGGCCTCACCAGACGCATTCTAAGCGTTTATTTTCCCTGACCACTACCACGCAACACCATAAAAGGATCTGTGCTGCCACGTTATGCTGGCGGCGCTAAATGCTGACAAAATAAATCTTTCGCAGACAAAAACGGCACTACACCGCACCCGCCTGCGGTTTCTGGATCGATAAAATTTTTCAGTTTTCTTTTTCTACAAACCAGACCGCCAGACAGCGCCAGTACTGGCAGTTTCGCGGAAAACCAGAACTGAAAAGAATGAAAGGAATTTCAGTAATTTTCAGTTTGAAGGATCTGCGAAGGATCTAAGAAAAATATCAAGTTAATGAAATTTAAGAGAAAAATGTATTTTACGTGCGTTTGAGAAGATCAAAAGGCGGTAGGTGGCTGGAGAAAGAAAAACCCGCGAACTCAGTGAGGGCGCGGGTTGTGGAGGTGCTTGGCAAAAAATGAAAACTGAAATTCTTACTGTGTAGTTTCTGTGTAGTTCAGGTAACACCAACTACACACGAGTTACACGTTAAGATAGAACCTGTAGATTCGTTGTTGTCATTGATTTGGCGTTGAGGTATAACTTGATGCGTATCTTTAATCAACTGGAGAATTTTTAGATGAATAGCGGTTTCTTTATTTCCCGCTCTGACTTTCAAAAAATGTCGGAACGAACTCAGGCTGAGATTTTAAGTGCGGTGACTGGGGAGGATAACTCACAACACTCAGAACCAGACTATAGCGGCTTGGCAGCGGATTTATCCTCTTTGCAGGCAACACAATTTGTTAAAGGGTTAAGTGGTAAGTCTCGGAACGTTTTGAAAGCGATTCTTGAAATTAAAGATGTGGAGTCGGGCTTCTGGATGAAAACTCTTGCTGTAACTTTATCGGTGGAGGCTGATTCGTTGACAGGGGTATGGTCGGGGCTAACACGCCGCAGCAGAACGGTTACTGGTGATGCGAATGCCTACTTGATCGATTGGGTATGGCGTGAGCAGGAAGAGGATTATTTCGGAACGTTGAATGCAATCACAATTAAAAATCTAAAGAAGGCAATGAATATTCGATGAATGTAAATAGTGAAGCCCCAGCTGCGCTAACAGCCAGGGCTTCGGTTTTGTCCAATCCCAGCAAGGAATTTAGACATGAAGACTGTAGCAAAAACGGAACTCGTATTCCACGAAACAAAATTCACTACTGCTAAAAGAAACGGCCAGATTTGGTTCACCGCTGCTGATTTGGCTCATGCGCTTCAGTACGCGAACATGAAATCGATTACTAATCTTTTTCACCAAAATTCTGATGAATTTTCGCCAGGAATGTCTCAGGTCATTGAATCAGTGACCTCAGGGAATTATCGGAAGCGGGTGCGCATTTTTTCACTTCGTGGTGCTCACCTTCTGGCTATGTTTGCCAGAACCCCCATTGCTAAAGAGTTTCGCCAGTGGGTGCTAGATATCCTTGAACGTGAAAGTTCTCCACGAGGGTTGCCAACTGAAGCAAAGCTGAATTCTATTTGCCCATGTTGCGGTAAACCATCAGTCATTATTGAAAGCAGGTATATCACACGGTATCGAACAGAAATTATCTCTAAGTGTGAGCGGCGAGAGTGTCCTGATCAGCTTTTCAGCTCAGAGATTTCGTTCTCCTATTACATAGATAAAGCGGATAGCTTGGGTATGGATGGGGTCATTTGGTCTTTATCATCTGGCCAAAGGGAAAGGCTGATCCGGCTGCTATCGACCTCTATGTGATCTTTGAGGGGACGAAAAGGGGACAGTAACTATTGTGTCAATAAAAAAGCCACTCGTTAGAGTGGCTTAATTATATGATTTTAAAGATAAAATTTGGTGGCCCCTGCTGGACTTGAACCAGCGACCAAGCGATTATGAGTCGCCTGCTCTAACCACTGAGCTAAGGGGCCGTGGCGGTGGATTATAAAGTAACTCCGCGTTGCAATCCAGACATAAGCGTACGGATGCTGTTTTTATAAACAATGTATTTTCAGTCCGTTATACTTGTTCCCTGATGTATTGTGTGGAGTGAATATGGTTAAGGACATACTGGCGCCGGGGCTGCGGGTGGTTTTTGGCGGCATCAATCCGGGGCTGTCTTCTGCGGGGACCGGCTTCCCATTTGCGCATCCGGCTAACCGCTTCTGGAAGGTTATCCATCAGGCGGGATTTACTGAACGCCAGCTAAAGCCGGAAGAGGCGCAACACCTACTGGATTTCCGCTGTGGCGTCACCAAATTCGTCGACAGGCCAACGGTGCAAGCCAATGAGATAAAGCTACAGGAGATGCGTAGCGGTGGCCGTAAGCTCATTGAGAAGATAGAAGAGTTCCAACCCGCAGCGCTCGCAATCCTCGGGAAACAGGCATTTGAGCAGGGGTTCAGTCAACGTGGCGCGCAGTGGGGGAAACAGACACTGACGATTGGTACGACGCAGATTTGGGTATTGCCGAACCCCAGTGGGTTAAGCCGTATTACGCTGGATAAGTTAGTGGAGGCGTATCGGGAAGTGGATGTGGCGTTGAAGGCGCGCGGCTTGTAAGGTGGATAAGTGAATCTGCCATCCGGAAGAACCCGCGCAAATTGCCGGATGGCGGCGTAAACACCTTATCCGGCCTACGGGTAGCCCGGCCAAGCGTAGCGCCGCCGGGAATGCTTCGATTGACAGGCGAAAAAAAAGCTCCCATGAGGGAGCTTTTTCACGTTTTAAACCTTGAGGTTAATCGTCGAGGAAGCTGCGCAGTACTTCAGAACGGCTCGGGTGACGCAGTTTACGCAACGCCTTCGCTTCGATCTGACGGATACGTTCGCGGGTAACGTCGAACTGTTTACCGACTTCTTCCAGCGTGTGGTCGGTGTTCATATCGATACCGAAACGCATACGCAGAACTTTCGCTTCACGCGCTGTAAGTCCAGCCAGAACGTCGTGCGTTGCAGCACGCAGGCTCTCGGTGGTGGCAGAGTCCAGCGGCAGCTCAAGGGTGGTATCCTCGATGAAATCACCCAGATGCGAATCTTCATCGTCGCCGATCGGCGTTTCCATGGAGATAGGCTCTTTCGCGATCTTCAGCACTTTACGGATCTTGTCTTCCGGCATCAGCATACGTTCAGCCAGTTCTTCCGGCGTTGGTTCGCGACCCATCTCTTGCAGCATCTGGCGGGAGATACGGTTGAGCTTGTTGATGGTCTCAATCATATGTACCGGGATACGGATGGTACGCGCCTGATCCGCGATCGAACGGGTGATCGCCTGACGGATCCACCAGGTTGCATAGGTGGAGAACTTGTAACCACGACGGTATTCAAACTTATCAACCGCTTTCATCAGACCGATGTTGCCTTCCTGAATCAGATCCAGGAACTGCAGACCACGGTTGGTGTATTTCTTCGCGATGGAGATAACCAGACGTAAGTTTGCTTCAACCATCTCTTTTTTCGCACGGCGGGCTTTCGCTTCACCGATGGACATACGACGGTTGATGTCTTTAACCTGCTCGATGGTCAGGCCGGTTTCTTCTTCAATTTGCTGCAGTTTCTGCAGGCCGCGGTGAACATCATCTGCCACATCGTGCAGTTTTTCAGACCACGGTTTGTTCATCGCGATTGCCGCGTTGAACCAGGTTTCGCTGGTTTCGTTGCCAGTGAACAGAGTGATGAAGTTCTTCTTCGGCATTTTGCACTGCTCAACGCAGAGCTTCATGATCAGACGTTCCTGAGTACGCACGCGGTCCATCATGACGCGCATGCTGTTGACCAGGTAGTCGAACTGTTTTGGCACCAGGCGGAACTGCTTGAATACTTCAGACAGCTTCTGAATTTCTTCCTGCGCGGCTGCATGGCTGCGGCCTTTCGCTTTGATAGTGTCGCGGGTGATTTCGTACTGAGTACGCAGTTCACCGAATTTCTCGCGCGCTAATTCAGGGTCGATGCTGTTGTCGTCGTCGCTGCTGTCGTCGTCGCCGTCTTCTTCATCTTCGTCTTCGTCATCATCCATCTCTTCCTGAGAAAGTTCAGAGCCGACGTGGGTCGCGGTTGGCGCCATGTCTTCTTCTGCGTTCGGATCGACAAAGCCGGTTATCAGATCGGAAAGACGTGCTTCTTCAGCTTCTACGCGATCGTATTGCTCAAGCAGATAGGTGATGGCTTCCGGGTATTCGGCAACGGAGCATTGAACCTGGTTAATCCCGTCTTCGATGCGCTTAGCGATGTCAATTTCGCCTTCACGGGTTAACAGTTCAACGGTACCCATTTCACGCATGTACATGCGGACCGGGTCAGTTGTACGACCGATTTCGGACTCAACGCTGGACAGAACCTGGGCAGCCGCTTCTTCCGCGTCTTCATCGGTGCTGTTGGAGGTTTCAGCAAGCAGCAGATCATCGGCATCCGGTGCTTCTTCCATCACCTGAATACCCATGTCATTGATCATTTGGATGATGTCTTCGATTTGATCTGAATCGACGATATCTTCCGGCAGATGGTCATTGACCTCGGCATAGGTCAGATAGCCTTGCTCCTTACCACGTTGGACAAGAAGCTTCAGCTGTGACTGCGGGTTTTGCTCCATAAGACGGTATCCACACTTAATTCGTTTGATTGGTGTTGGGCGGTAAAACCGCCAACGGCAAAACGAGGGCATACTTATATTTTGCCGCTGCCTCTCCGTGCGGCTGTCGGGGGCTTCCCGATCGATATTCGGCAGTTAAGCCGTTAAATACTTCATCCTTCACGTTGTCTCTGCGTTAGCTGCGTTCGTTACTCGGCTCATCCTGAGCCTCGCCCCTTACGGGGCCGCCGCAAGCAGCGTTCAAATCCGCTCCCGGCGGATTTGTCATCCTGGTCATGTACTGATGTACACTCCCAGGCGTTCGTTCACTTGCTGCCTTGATACAACGCGAATGATTTTGTCTTTGTTTTGTCTTTCTCTTATTTCTTGGCCAGTTCCTGGTTCAGCGTCCAGAGTTCCCGGCGTTCTTCGCTGCTTAAACCGTGTGTGCGCTCACGAGCTATCAACTCTTCCTGGCGCAGTTCAAGCATCGAATCAAACATATGGTTGAGTGAGTCGGTGAAGGTTTTTTCTGCGATATCTTTATCTGCTATATCGTCCCACATCGACAGTTTTTCAAGGGTCGCAGCATCATTTGTACCGCGATAGTGCTCTAAAAGTTGTCCGGTGGTCAGACCTGGCTGAGACAGACAAGTGTTGACCAGTTCTCTGAATAAGCCAAGTCCAGGTAGCTTATTTTGATCCAGAGCGCCTAACGACGGAACCAGTGGGGCCAAATCCGGGTTTTGCACCAGTAACCCTATAAGTATACGCATGGTCGTACGTTTTAGCTGTGGAACAGGGCGGGAAGCCCCATTTTCTGCCAGTTTTGGCATTAAACGTTCAAGCTGGCTGTCATCCAGGATGCCGAGCTTGTTCCCTAACTCCTGTCGCAGATAAATGCGTAACGTTTCGCCCGGTACCTGAGTAATCAGCGGCAATGCCAGCGTGCTGAGCTGTGCGCGTCCGTCCGGGGTACTCAAATCGACCTGCGGTAACAGGCTGTTAAATAAAAACGCGGAGAGCGGCAGCGCCTGCTCCATCCGGGCTTCAAAGGCCTCTTTCCCTTCTTTACGCACCAGCGTATCGGGGTCTTCGCCGTCAGGTAAAAACATAAAACGTAGCTGGCGGCCGTCTGTCATATAAGGCAGTGCGGTTTCCAGCGCGCGCCATGCTGCATCGCGCCCGGCGCGGTCGCCGTCGTAGCAGCAGATGACGTTGTTCGTTGCACGGAACAACAGCTGAATGTGATCGGCGGTGGTTGACGTCCCAAGGGATGCCACGGCGTAGTTAATGCCGTACTGTGCCAGGGCGACCACATCCATATAGCCTTCGACCACTAACAGACGCTGCGGATCGGCGTTATCCTGTTGGGCTTCATAAAGGCCATACAACTGACGGCCTTTATGGAAAATATCGGTTTCCGGGGAGTTCAGGTACTTCGGCAGGGCATCGCCCAGCACACGTCCACCAAAACCAATGACCCGACCACGTTTATCACGAATGGGGAACATCACCCGTTCGCGGAAGCGATCGTAACTGCGTCCTTGATCGTTGGTGACCAACATTCCCGCGTCGATCAGCGATTTGCGATTCTCGGGATTGCCGCCAAACCGTTTCAGGACGTTGTCCCAACCAGGGGGCGCAAAACCAATGGCAAAACGGGTGATAACGTCGCTACTTAATCCTCGCTTTTCCAGGTACTGGCGCGCAGGGGTAGCGGCGGGTTGCATCAAAGACTGTTGATAAAAAGTGTTCAGGCCGTCCATCAATTGATAAAGACTTTGCCGTTGATGGCGCTCTATCTGACTGGGGCCACTGCCTGCTTCATAGGGCACTTCTAAGTTGTGCATTGCGGCCAGTTCTTCGACGGTTTCCACGAACTCGAGCTTGTCGTAGTTCATGAGAAAGTCGACGGCGTTGCCGTGTGCACCACACCCAAAGCAGTGATAAAACTGTTTTTCACCGTTTACGGTGAAAGAGGGGGTTTTTTCGTTATGGAACGGACAGCACGCGTGATAATTTTTGCCCTGCTTTTTCAGCTTTACCCGCGCGTCGATGAGATCGACGATGTCGGTTCTTGCCAGCAGGTCATTGATAAAAACGCGAGGAATTCGTCCAGCCATAAGCCCCTGTTTTTTGATGACTCATATACACAAAATCATTCAGGATGCATCAAGGCGGCAAGGAAGCGAATCCTCAGGAGCGTACAGCAGTACGTGACTGGGGTGAGCGACTGCAGCCAACACTGAGGCAGCTTGAATGATGACGTGTATAAACGAAAATAAGCCGCGCATTCCTTCCGGAAGCACGGCCTTACAACTACAACTCAGTCTGAATTGAGAGCGTTGGCTCTCAATGGATTAGTACAGACGAGTACGGCGTGCGTTTTCGCGAGCCAGTTTCTTCGCGTGACGTTTCACAGCAGAAGCTTTAGCGCGCTTACGTTCGGTAGTCGGTTTTTCATAGAACTCACGACGACGAACTTCCGCCAGAACACCTGCTTTTTCGCATGAACGCTTGAAGCGACGCAGTGCTACGTCGAACGGCTCGTTTTCACGTACTTTAATTACCGGCATGTAACTCTCACCTTTAATAAATTCGGTTTGCCGCTGGCATCAACGCCAGCTTATTTCAAAATGGTGCGGAATTTTACTGCAATTGCTGCTGCTTTGTAAAGCACCGACGCGATTTTGAAAGGGACTTTTATAAGGACAAGGAGTATACACGAGCGGAACTCCTGGGGCGAACAAAGTTTTACATCAACCCGCATTGGTCCTACACTGCGCGGTAATAGAGCGAGGTAAAACAAGTCATGCGTGTATTGGGCATTGAAACATCCTGCGATGAAACCGGCATCGCCATTTACGACGATGAAAAAGGTCTTTTAGCCAACCAATTGTATAGTCAGGTGAAATTACATGCTGACTACGGCGGCGTGGTGCCAGAACTGGCTTCGCGCGATCATGTGCGTAAGACCGTACCGCTGATCCAGGCCGCGCTGAAAGAGGCGGGACTGACGGCCAAAGAGATTGACGCGGTAGCCTATACCGCAGGTCCTGGTCTGGTTGGTGCGCTGTTGGTCGGCGCAACCGTGGGGCGTTCGCTGGCATTTGCCTGGGGCGTTCCAGCAATTCCAGTACACCACATGGAAGGCCATCTGTTAGCCCCAATGCTGGAAGAAAATCCGCCTGCATTCCCGTTTGTCGCGCTGCTGGTCTCCGGCGGTCATACACAGCTGATTAGCGTCACCGGAATTGGCCAGTATGAACTGCTGGGCGAATCGATTGATGATGCGGCAGGTGAAGCATTCGATAAAACAGCCAAGCTGCTGGGGCTGGATTATCCTGGCGGTCCAATGCTGTCAAAATTGGCATCACAGGGCGTCGAAAAGCGTTTTGTCTTCCCGCGTCCAATGACTGACCGCCCGGGGCTGGATTTCAGCTTCTCTGGTCTGAAAACGTTTGCTGCGAATACCATTCGTAATAACGAAAATGACGATCAGACCCGCGCAGATATCGCCCGAGCCTTTGAAGATGCGGTGGTCGATACGCTGATGATCAAGTGCAAGCGCGCACTGGATCAAACCGGTTTTAAACGTCTGGTGATGGCGGGGGGCGTCAGTGCGAACCGTACGCTGCGTGCAAAACTGGCCGAGATGATGCAAAAACGCCGTGGCGAAGTGTTCTACGCGCGTCCGGAATTTTGCACCGACAACGGGGCAATGATCGCCTATGCCGGGATGGTGCGTTTTAAAGCGGGCGCGACGGCCGATCTTGGCGTGACGGTGCGTCCACGCTGGCCGCTGGCGGAATTACCGGCGGCATAAGCACACAATATCGTAGGCCCGGTAAGCGCAGCGCCACCGGGCAATACGCTACATCCGCAGCATTCCCTTCTCTTCCAGAAACGCGATAATTGTTTCCAGACCCTCTCCGGATTTTAAATTACTGAACGTCCATGGCCGCTCGCCGCGCATGCGCAAGGTATCGCGCTCCATCACCTCCAGTGATGCGCCGACGTAAGGAGCCAGATCGGTTTTATTGATCACCAGAAAATCGGATTTGGTGATCCCCGGACCACCTTTACGCGGGATCTTCTCGCCTTCAGCAACGTCGATCACGTAGATCGTCAGGTCGGCCAGTTCCGGACTAAAGGTGGCGCTCAGGTTATCGCCGCCGCTTTCCACGAAGATCAGATCCAGATTACCGAATTTGTCGCTCAGTGCTTCTACTGCCGCCAGGTTCATTGACGCATCTTCACGGATTGCGGTATGTGGACAGCCGCCGGTTTCCACGCCGACAATCCGTTCAGGCTCCAGTGCGCCAGCCTCGGTGAGAATGCGCTGATCTTCTTTGGTGTAGATATCGTTGGTCACGACGGCGAGTTGCCAGGTGTTGCGCATGGCTTTGCATAATGCCTCCAGTAGCGCGGTTTTTCCGGAACCCACCGGGCCGCCTACGCCCACGCGCAGGGGATGTTTGTGTGTATTCATGTTTTCTCCTCAGGAGCGGAATAGTCGGGAATATTGCGTTTCGTGCCGGGCAGAGGCGATGGCGGCCAGTGGCGTAGAGGAGCCGAGACCAATGTCAGGGCAAGCCAGTGCCTGTGCCAGACCCTGCGCATAGCGATCGCAAAGCGAGATAATCAAGCGCTGCGCCGCCTGCTGACCAAAGGGAACCAGTTTGACGCCGGCCATCACCGCACTTTCAATCCAGCTGTAGCCGAAGCTTAACGCCAGCTCTGTCAGCGGGATTTTCCAGCGTACGCCCAGCCAGGCCATGCCGCAGAGCTGGCTTTCACTAAAGAGCGCACGCCATTGCGGGGAACAATCGGGCTCCCAGTCGGTGACCAGGCGCGTAAAAGCGGTGCCCCGACTGCGTTCTTCATCCCGCAGTTCGCGGGTTTCCCGGCAGGCCAATAACCAGGCCGTCCAGCGATGTGCCGCCGTAAGATCGTCCTGTTCGCAGGCACGATAAAGTCTTGCCAGTAGCGGCAGGTCGACGGTAAAAAAGTTCTGTTCCATCTGCTGGATTTGCCAGTCAGAGAAGTCATCGACGTTTGTCACCCAGCCGATTTCGACCGCCCACTCCAGGCCCTGGGACCAGGTAAACGCCCCGACCGGTAAACTGCCGCTGGCGAGTTGCATCAGGCGCAGCTGTTGGGTGTTATGCATCAGTGCGCATGACCGTGATGATGGCCGTGTGACTCGCTGGCATAAGCGCCTGCCTCTGGTTCAAACGGCAACTGGGCGAACGTGACCTCAAGGTTGAACTGGCGCAGCATATCGTCCAGCACATGATCGTGGTGGTAGCGCAATTCAGTGGGCAGGATTTGCAGAGGAACGTGGCGGTTGCCGAGGTGATAACAGGCTTTAGCGAGCAGGAAAGGATCGGCGCAGCGCACGACAGAAACCGACTCCGGCGCGGCGATGACTTCGATGACTTCGCTGCCTTCGTCGTTGGTCAGCAGATCGCCGCCGCGCAACAGTAAGCCTCGCGGTAGCATCAACCCGGCTTCGCGGCCGTCGTTCAACGCGACTCTGGCGCGACTTTTTACCCGAACATCAATGGGTAGCGTGACGCTTGCAGTGACAGGATGGGCGTGGTTAAGGCGTTGGGTCAGGTAGATCATCATCACTCCTTAAAACAGGAAATAGCGTTGCGCCATCGGCAACACATCTGCCGGTTCGCTGGTGATAAGTTCGCCATCAATACGCACCTCGTAGGTTTGGGCATCGACGGTGATATTGGGCTGTAGGCTGTTGTGGATCATGTCGGCTTTTTTCACCGTTCGGCACCCCTTAACGACAGCGATGGCACTTTGCAGATTGAGCTGTAGCGGGAGGTTTAGCGCATCAGCAGCCTGAGAGATAAATGTCAGACGACTGTGATGCCGCGCCGCGCCAAGCGCGCCAAACATCATGCGGTAATGCACCGGCTGCGGAGTCGGGATCGAGGCGTTGATATCGCCCATCGGTGCGCAGGCAATCATCCCGCCCTTAACGATCGTTGCCGGTTTTACGCCAAAGAATGCCGGTGACCACAGCACCAGGTCAGCCAGTTTGCCAGGCTCAATGGAACCGACTTCGTGGGCGATACCGTGGGTCAGCGCCGGGTTGATGGTGTATTTGGCGATATAGCGTTTAACGCGTTGGTTATCGTTATCGCCGGTTTCTTCCGCCAACGGACCGCGCTGGACCTTCATGCGATGCGCCACTTGCCAGGTACGCAGGATCACTTCACCCACACGCCCCATGGCCTGAGAATCAGATGAGGTCAGGGAAAATGCGCCAATATCGTGCAGCACATCTTCGGCGGCGATTGTTTCCCGACGAATACGCGATTCGGCAAAAGCCACGTCCTCAGCGATATCCGGGTCGAGGTGGTGGCAGACCATTAACATATCGAGGTGCTCGTCGATGGTGTTGACGGTGTAAGGCAGCGTTGGGTTGGTAGAAGATGGCAGTATATTAGCGTGTGCGCAGGCGGTGATGATGTCTGGCGCATGGCCACCCCCCGCCCCTTCGGTGTGGAAGGTATGAATAGTGCGATCGCCAATTGCCGCCAGCGTATCTTCGACGAAGCCAGACTCATTCAACGTGTCACTGTGCAACGCGACCTGAATGTCCATTTCATCAGCGACGGTCAGTGCGCAGTCGATAGCTGCCGGGGTGGCACCCCAGTCTTCGTGGATCTTCAGGCCAATTGCACCCGCAGCGACTTGTTCGCGTAACGTGTCGGGATTCGATCCATTGCCCTTGCCCAGCAGACCGATATTGACCGGCAGCGCATCAGCCGCCTGGAGCATACGGGCGATATACCATGGACCTGGCGTACAGGTGGTGGCATGGGTTCCTGCTGCCGGTCCCGTGCCGCCGCCGATCATTGTCGTCACGCCGGATACCAGTGCTTCTTGCGCCTGCTGCGGGCAGATCCAGTGAATATGGGTGTCCACACCGCCGGCGGTGACGATCTTACCTTCTCCGGCGATCGCTTCCGTGCCAACGCCGACAGGGATCGTGACGTCAGGTTGAATGTCCGGGTTACCTGCTTTACCAATGGCGAAGATCCTGCCGTTCTTGATGCCAATATCCGCTTTAACGATCCCCCAGTGATCGACGATCAGCGCGTTGGTTATCACCAGATCCACACACGCTTGCGCGCGCATTTGACCCTGACCCATACCGTCGCGGATCACTTTTCCTCCGCCGAATTTGATCTCTTCGCCGTAGGTGGTGAAGTCTTTTTCTACTTCGATCCACAGTTCCGTATCTGCCAGCCGTACTTTATCGCCGGTTGTCGGGCCAAACATGTCAACGTAAGCCTGCCGGGACAGTTCATTCATTGTCTGCCTCCAGTGCACCCATGACTTCACCGCGAAAACCCACGATCCGCTGTGCACCGGCCACACGCACCAGTTCGACTTCCCGCTTTTGTCCGGGTTCGAAACGTACTGCGGTACCCGCAGCAATATTCAGGCGAAAACCACGTGCGGACTGACGGTTAAAATGTAGCGCCGGATTGACTTCGTAAAAGTGATAGTGCGATCCCACTTGGATGGGGCGGTCGCCATGATTTTCCACTACGATCGTGCGGGTTGTCCGGCCCGGATTGATCGCGATAGTTCCCGTTGAGATCTGATATTCACCAGGGATCATTGCTGCTCCTTAAACGATCGGGGTATGGACGGTGACCAGTTTAGAACCGTCCGGAAACGTGGCTTCTACCTGAATATCCGGGATCATCTCCGGAACGCCTTCCATCACTTGATCGCGGGTGAGAACGTGGCGACCGTCTTCCATCAGTGAGGCAACAGTTTTGCCATCGCGCGCACCTTCCATAATAAAAGCGCTAATCAACGCCACTGATTCCGGGTAGTTCAGCTTTAGCCCGCGGGCCAGGCGACGCTCTGCCACCAACGCAGCGGTGAACAGCAACAGCTTGTCTTTTTCTCGGGGGGTCAGTTCCATAAGGGTTCTCTTAGGTTTGCCAGATTCGCGGGAGTACGGGAGATTTCTGCGTAAGCAGTGGGCGTAGGAATTGCCAGATATCGCGCATCACGCGCTGAACGACCAGGTTGTCATCTGCCAGAAAACGTAGCGTAAGCAACGCGTCGTTAAGCGTGGCACCGGCGTAATTTCCCAATGGTGTGAGCCGTTCGCGTACACCTTCCAGCATATTTTCGTTCGCCGGGTAGCACAGCAGCGTGCCGACCCAGGGATGCCGGGCAATGCTGCTCAAGTCTCCACCTTGCAACTTCAGGCGTTCTATCAGGAGCGGTTGTCCGTCCCGCCATACTTCCAGACGGTTCTGTAGCGTGCCGTGACTGAACGTTTCCTGCAGTACCGGTCGTCCGAGACACAAGAGATCCCAGGCAAACAGATGACTTTCATGTGTCAGGTGAAAGACTGACTGGAGAGTGGCATTGGCGCCGGGAAAAAGGATTGTGTCCTGCGGTAGCCACTCCAGCGTGGCGTGTGGGGCGAGGGTAAAATGCTGGCGTAGCTGCGCCTGCGGTCCACGGCTACGATAGAACTTGCCCGCACCGGGCATGGTTATTAAGGCATGGCTGTGTTCGCTGAGTGAAACGGAAATATGCAACTCGTCACCGCCGACAATGCCGCCGGGAGGATGAAGTAAATAGAGATGACAGACGTCGTTTTCCGGGTAAAACGGGCGCTGGACCGTTAACGGGCCGTGATGACGCGACGAGGCAAGCACCGTTTTGTGTGTAGTGCGGGTAAACTGCAGATCCAGTTCGGCCTGCCAGCCTCGTGTATGTGTCTCGTGCGCAACCGTATCCAGAGCGTTTCCCTTATCGGCATGAGGGTATTTGCATACAAAAAAGTATGCCTCAGCGCAGTGGGAAAAGGGTCATATGAGAAGCTTATGGAAAAAAGGGGCGACAATACGCCGCCCCAATGGGGTTTACAGTAAAACGAGGGGCATCCAGACCAGACCGGTTATCACCAGCAGCACGAGGAAGATCAGGCCGAAAATGGCACCTAATCGCCAGTAATCTACCGTCGGTAAATAGCCGCTACCGTAGTAGATAGGGCTTGGGCCGGTTGCATAGGGGGTCAGAATGCTGCCCAGACCAATCGCCGCCCCCACCATCAGGCAAAAGACTGGTAATGGGATAGCGGGCATCGCCAGCGCGGCGGCAATCATCATCGGCGCCAGTGCCGAGGTGTATGCCGTGGCGCTGGCAAAGAAGTAGCGCAGCAGATAAAACACCACGATCAGTGCCACCATCACCATCATTGGCGAGTAACCGCTTAGCCCGTTTGCCAGCAGTTTGCCAAACCAGGTGATAAAGCCTGTGTTATTGAGTCCAGTGGCGAGCGTTATCAGCGAGGCCAGCCAGAAAAAGACGTTCCACGCGGCTTTATTACTGACGATGTCATCCCAGCTGATGATGCGCAGCACCAGCATGAGTGCCACCACGCTGTAACCGACCATTGCAGCATCGATATAGTCACCACCGAAGATCCACAGCACCAGCGCGCCAACCATCAGCGCCAGCATCTTTTTCTCACGTGCGCACAGCGGTCCCATTGTTTTTAGCTCGGTGTCTGCCCAGCGCGGTACCTGGTCGCCGGATTTCAGCACCGGTGGGTACAACACGTACGCCAACCAGGGCACGATCAATACCAGCAAAATGCTCAGCGGCAGCATCCCTAAGAACCAGTCGCCCCAGCTTAGCGCCGTGTGAGATGCGCCTTTCATCAGACCGATTAGCAGCAGGTTTGGTGCCATCGCCGTTAAGAAAATAGCGCTGGTAACGCAATCAGCGACAATCCCCATCCACATAATGTAAGAGCCGATAGAGCGGGCGCTGGGATCATTGGGCTGTGAGTTATATAGCGGCGGCAGGTTGCGGATGATCGGATAGATAATCCCGGCACCACGCGCAGAGTTAGAGGGCGTGACAGGAGCAAGGATCAGCTCAGAGAACATCACCGCGTAGCCGAGAAACAACGTACGGTGCCCCATCTTTTTCACTAACATCAGCGCGATACGTCGACCCAGTCCGGTTTTCTCATAGCCGGTGCCAAACATAAAGGCCGCGAAAATCAGCCAGATAACCGAGTTAGAAAACCCCGATACCGCCCATGACAGCGATTTGGCAGTAAATTTAAAACCGTCCTGCGCGAGTTGTTCAGGGCTGAACAGGATCCACGGCGACAGTACCGCGATAATCGAAATACCTATCATCGCGACTACCGCACCCGGTACAGGTTCCAGAATGAGCCCGACAATCACACCGGTAAAGACGGCAAAATAGAGCCAGGTGTGGCTCTCAAGACCGGTGGGAACGGGCAGAACAGCAATAATGGCGATAACCACCAGCGGAGCCAGGTATCGCCACCAACCAGCTAAAGGTGCCATTGTTGTATCCCTGCGAAAGGGGGAGGGGCGCAGCGCCCCTCCGGAAGGGTTATTTGATGTAGTGCACGTGCTCGCAGATTTCTTCCACGATCGGCTCGCGGCGTTCAGCGAACAACTTTTTGTTTTCAGCGATCAGGTTATTGCCGTGGGTGTCGATGGAAACAATCAGCGGGCCGAACTCTTTTACCCGGCATACCCACAGGGATTCCGGCATGCCTAACTCCGTCCAGTGCACTTCTTCGATCTCTTCAACCTGGGTTGCCGCAACGACTGCGCAGCCAGCCGGGAAGATCACGTGCAGCGCTTTGAACTGCTTGCAGCCTTCTTCCGTCAACGGTCCCATACCGCCCTTACCGACCACCAGTTTCACACCTGTTTGTTCAATGAACTCTTTCTCGAAGGCTTCCATACGCATGCTGGTGGTTGGGCCAACGGAAACCATCTCCCATTTTTCACCGTTCTTACGCACGATCGGTCCGGCGTGGAAAATTGCTTTACCGTTTAGATCGTACGGGATCGGGCGCTTAAGTTCGATCAGGCGGCGGTGGCACACGTCGCGACAAGTCACCAGCGTACCGGTCAGGTAAATGACATCGCCAACGCGGATGTCTGCCAGATCTTCGGCTTTGATCGGGGTTGTCAGGATCTTTTTCATAACGCGCTCCGGGTGTGAGACAGATTTTCGAAGGAGAGATCAGCATGAACCAGCAGCGTGCCGCGACGGTGCGCCCAGCAGCCAGTAGAGACGGCAACGCCGATAGTGGAGGGATGGCGTGCGGCAGATTCGATATGCACGCCCATGACGGAGCTATTCCCGGTCAACCCTTGTGGGCCAATGCCCAGACGGTTAAGTCCCTCTTCCAGGCGCAGTTCCAGTTCTGCCGCTTTCGGGTTCGGGTGACGTGACCCGATAGGACGCAGTACCGCTTTTCGTGACAGCACGGCAGCGGTTTCGACGGAGGTCGCAATACCGACACCGACCAGCACCGGCGGGCAGGCGTTGACCGCCAGCGTGGAGATATTTTCGAAGACAAATTTCACTACGCCTTCGTAGCCTTCAGAAGGCATTAACACTTTGGAGCGTCCCGGTAGCGTGCAGCCGCCGCCCGCCATGTAGACTTCGATTTCTGCATCGTCGCCGTCAGGGATGATATCCCAGGTAACCCATGGAACACCGGTACCGGTATTTTTACCGGTATTCACTTCGTCAAAAATTTCTACTGCATTGTGACGCAGCGGCGCTTTGACGGTCGCGTCTTCAACGGCTTGTTTCAAAATGCTTTGCAGTTCGCCCAGTAGCGGAAAGCGGGAGCCGACTTTTACAAAGAACATGATTTCGCCGGTGTCCTGACAGGCCGGGCGATTCAGGTCGATAGCCTTCTGCATGTTGTCAAACATGGTGTGGTAAATGATTTTACCCATTGGTGAAGTTTCACCTTCGCGTAGCTGTTTTAATTTATCTACGACGTCGTCGGGCATGCGGGTAGAAATCATGGCGGTAAAATTCGCGACAATGTTAGTCAGCGTGTTTATCGCATTTTGGTTATTTTGCTTGCTCATTATGCTAACTCCAGTTCTTTTATTTATCTGGAAATAAATTCTCCGGCACAAACTACCACTAAAAATGTGGCTTTATATTATTTGCCACTGTGAATATCCAATTAACAGTTCGTGAATGATGTCCCGATAAGGCAATAAAAATTGCGCAAGGGCAGGGTTTAATTCGCATCAGAGAATTACACTGCGGTTAACAACATCACGGATATACTGAACATGCTGAACACTTATCCCCTGGCGAAAGACCTGCAGGTGCTGGTTGAGATTGTTCATAGTGGCAGCTTTAGCGCAGCAGCCGCGACGCTTGGACAAACGCCTGCGTTTGTGACAAAACGCATTCAGATCCTCGAATCCACGCTGAGCACGACACTGCTTAGCCGCTCTGCGCGCGGCGTGACACTCACGGAAAGCGGGCAACGCTGTTATGAACATGCGCTGGAGATCCTTGCCCGTTATCAGCATCTGGTGGATGACGTCACACAAATCAAAACGCGTCCGGAAGGGATGATTCGTATCGGCTGTAGCTTTGGATTTGGGCGTAGTTATATTGCTCCTGCTATTACCGAATTGATGCATAGCTATCCTGAATTACAGGTGCATTTTGAGCTTTACGATCGGCAAATTGATTTAGCTCAGGATAATATCGACCTGGATATTCGGATTAATGATGATATTCCTGATTATTATATTGCGCATTTGTTAACGAAAAATAAAAGAATATTGTGTGCCGCGCCGATATATTTACAAAAATATGGCCAGCCGATGACGTTACAGGAATTAAGTCATCACGATTGCCTGGTAACGAAAGAGCGCGATATGACCCACGGGGTATGGGAGCTCGACAACGGTCAGGAGAAAAAAACGGTTAAGGTGGCAGGGCACCTTTCGTCCAACAGCGGTGAGATCGTGCTGCAGTGGGCGCTGCAAGGAAAGGGGATTATGTTACGCTCCGAATGGGATGTGCAGCCGTTCCTGCGCAGCGGCGAGCTGGTTCGCGTACTGCCAGGCTACGCGCAGAGCGCCAACATTTGGGCGGTTTATAAGGAGCCGCTGTATCGCAGCGTGAAGTTGCGTGTGTGCGTGGAGTTTCTGGCAACGTGGTGTCAGCACAGATTGGGTAAGCCTGTTGAGGGGTATCAGATTCCACAAGCCGGATAAGACGCGTTCGCGTCGCCATCCGGCAAGAAAATCACTCAGGGTCTTTTTCGCGCTTTTTCTTTAGCTTGGTCCAGATTTTTGTCTCCTGACGACGCCACAGACGCTGGATATTGTCATGGTGACGCAGCAGAATTAAGCATGACAGCATGGAGACCGGAAAGGTGAACTGAGGGTTGAACCACCAGACGTAGAACGGCGCAATCAGTGCGCTGACGATAGCGCCTAATGATGAATAGCCGCTCAGCAGGACGGTTAGCAGCCAGGTACCAGCCATTACGCCAGTAAGATCCCAACCAATCGGCGCAATCGCGCCAAAGGCGGTGGCTACGCCTTTTCCACCTTTAAAACCGAAAAATATCGGCCAAATATGCCCCAGGCAGGCCGCGATGGCGATCAATCCTAACCAGAAGGGGCTGACGCCTAGCGCGTATGCCCCCCAGACGGGTAACATACCTTTCAGGACGTCGAAAATCAGCACGGCGACGGCGGCTCCTTTGCCTCCAATTCGCAGCACGTTTGTCGCGCCCGGATTCCCAGAGCCGCTTGTACGCGGGTCCGGCAATCCAGCGAGGCGGCATACCAGAATGGCACTGGAAATTGAGCCGCAGAGGTACGCGAAGATGATCATTCCAGGCGCGATTGCACTCATAAGCTGTTCCGTTTTGAAAATGTCGTGTAAAACGCTACTTCTGTGGATAATACGCATATTTCGCCGGAAGTGGTATCCGGGTTAGCCAAAAAGCAGGCAGGTCGTGATGGATATTGTATTTATAGAGCAACTTTCAGTAATCACCACTATCGGTGTTTATGACTGGGAACAAACTATCGAACAAAAACTGGTGTTCGATATCGAAATGGCATGGGATAACCGTAAATCTGCCAAAAGTGATGATGTCGCTGATTGCCTGAGCTATGCTGATATTGCTCAAACAGTTGTTAATCATGTGGAAGGTGGGCGTTTTGCGCTGGTAGAACGTGTGGCGGAAGAGGTGGCGGATCTCCTGCTCAGCCGCTTTAATTCTCCATGGGTGCGCATAAAGCTGAGCAAACCTGGTGCGGTGGCCCGTGCGGCAAACGTCGGGGTTATCATCGAACGTAGCAATAATCTGAAAGAAAATAATTAACTTAATAATATCTAAACCAAACAGGTATAAAAGAGTCCTGACGTCGGCTCTTTTTTGCCGTGCTTTTTCTCTTTCGTTAGGGGTTTATTGATGAGTGATATGCACTCGCTGCTGGTAGCGGCAATTTTGGGTGTGGTCGAAGGGCTGACGGAGTTCCTCCCCGTTTCCAGTACCGGCCATATGATAATTGTCGGCCACCTGTTAGGTTTTGAGGGCGATACCGCAAAAACGTTTGAAGTCGTGATCCAACTGGGTTCCATTCTGGCTGTAGTGGTGATGTTCTGGCGACGTCTGTTTGGTTTAATTGGCATTCACTTTGGTAAGACTCCGCATGAAGGCTCTGGTAAGGGGCGACTGACCCTCGGACATATCTTGTTGGGGATGGTTCCTGCTGTGGTTCTGGGTCTGGTCTTCCACGACACCATCAAGTCACTGTTTAACCCGATCAACGTGATGTATGCGCTGGTGGTGGGGGGCGTGCTGCTGATTGTCGCAGAGTGTCTCAAACCAAAAGAACCGCGTGCGCCGGGTCTGGATGATATGACTTACCGCCAGGCGTTTATGATTGGCTGTTTCCAGTGTTTGGCGTTGTGGCCCGGCTTTTCCCGTTCCGGAGCGACTATCTCTGGCGGTATGCTGATGGGGGTGAGCCGTTATGCAGCATCTGAATTTTCATTCCTGCTGGCGGTACCGATGATGATGGGCGCGACGGCGCTGGATCTCTACAAAAGTTGGTCGTTCCTGACCGCATCAGATATTCCGATGTTTGCTGTTGGCTTCGTGACGGCATTTGTTGTGGCGTTGGTGGCGATCAAAACCTTCCTGCAACTGATTAAACGGATCTCGTTTATTCCGTTTGCGATTTATCGTTTTGTGGTCGCCGCCGCCGTTTACGTGGTGTTCTTCTGATGACTTTCCGTGGTGCCGGATGGCGGCGTTCCGCCTTATCCGGCCTACGGGTTATATCCGTTTCGAACCTGTAGGCCGGATAAGCGCAGCGCATTCGGCAATGCATTTCCTACGCTTTTGGGCAACGCTGTTCCTTCCAACTGGCCACTGCTGCAATGCGACGTCGGGTCAGTTCCTCGCGAATTGCCGGACCTTTAAAACCTGCCTCGACAACCTCTTTTGTGGGTACCGCTTGTGCAACCTGCCAGGCCTCGCGCAGCAATCTGCCCTGCGGATAATCTGTTGCTTCAAAACCAGTTCGACCACGTACGTCGGCCTCGCTGGTCAGGGCGATTTGTTCCACACGTTGCGGTTTACGCCAGGCGTCAATGGAATCAAACAGCTTCACGATGGTTTTGGGCTGCAGGATCGGGAAGGTATGAATCAGATCGTGAAATTCGGCTACCAGTTTGGCTAAGTCGCGGATGTCATTGGGCACACGCATGCGTTGGCACAGTTGCTCTACCAACTTAACGCCTGCCGGGCCGTGACCATGGTGGCGCGGCCAGAGTGCTTTGGGTGTCAATCCTTTACCGAGATCGTGACACAGCGTGGCGAAACGCACGTCGACCTCCGGGCTTAACATGGCCGCCATCGACAGCGTCATTAGTGTGTGAATGCCGGTGTCGATTTCCGGATGCCATTGTGCGGGGGCTGGAACGCCAAACAGGGCATCTACTTCCGGGAACAGCACGCGCAGGGCATCGCAATCGCGCAGGACCTGGAAAAATACCTGCGGATTGCGGGTGGTTAAGGCGCTTTCTGTCTCTTTCCACACACGTTCTGGCGTCAGGTGTTCCAGCTCTCCAGCGGCGGCCATGTTGCGCATCAGCATCATGGTTTCATCAGCAACACGAAAGCCAAGGTGTGCATAGCGGGCAGCAAAACGCGCCACGCGCAGGACGCGCAGCGGATCTTCACTAAAAGCAGGGGATACATGGCGCAACAAACGATTTTCCAGATCGCCACGGCCGTTATACGGATCGATAATCTCTCCGTCGTCGTCACGGGCTAACGCGTTGATCGTCAGGTCGCGGCGCTGAAGATCGGCTTCCAGCGAAACGTCCGGCGCGGCATAACAGGTGAACCCGGTGTAACCTGAGCCCGATTTTCGTTCGGTGCGTGCCAGCGCATACTCTTCCCGGGTGCGTGGGTGGAGAAACACGGGGAAATCGCGACCTACCTGCTGATAGCCCGCGTCAAGCATCTCCTGCGGCGTGGCGCCGACAACGACCCAATCTTTATCTTTAATCGGTAGCCCTAATAACGCATCCCGAACAGCACCACCGACCAGATAAATCTTCACACCACGTTCCTTTTGAAAAACAGTATTCCTTAATCATATGTCAGTGTGAGGGAGAAGGCGATTCAGTTCATCCAGCGATCTTTGCGCTTCCGGCTCGGGATCATGTGTGGCAGAACCAGACCGAGAAGCAGGCCGAGTCCGAGCACGCCGCCACCATACATGAACCACTGCATGATGATGGTGCGCTGTTTGTCATCAAGCTGAAGGTTAGCGGCGCTGACTTTCTTTTGCGCCACAATAAGCTCGTTCTTCAGCTTCTGGTTTTCTTCCTTCAACCCGTCGATCACGCTGTCGCTTTGCGCTACTTTTTGCTGCATATCGGCGGTGCGTTGATTCCAGGTGGTATCGATATTATTGAGCTTATCGGTCAGTGTCTTAACCTGGTTTTCAAGGTCGGGTACGCGGGTACGCAGGCTTGGCGTACTGTTCAGTTCTTTAAGTGGGATCCACGCGGTACGTCCAGTGCTGTCTTTCACCTGGGCGTAGTTGGTGTTGGCGTCAGTCTGTAAAAGCGTGACTTCCTCGCCGGCGTTAACCGTGCCCACGAGGCGATAATTATCTCCCGGACCGCTGCGGACCCAAGTGTTCAGTTCATCAGAGACATAGCGCTTCTCTTCGGCATGAGAGACTGCAGTGGCGCTAAGTGCGAGTAAAGTTAATCCAATCAGGCGTAATTTTGGCATCAGGCTGTCGTTATTGTCATAGAAAGTGGAACGATAGTAGTGGCATCAGTGTCTCTACGCAAAGCATTCGACATCAATCGGAATCATCTGTGTCCTTTTTGCCACCACTCGAAACTTTTACGCCCGTCAAATTGCACGTTGCATGGCAATTTGGCGCAAAATACTATCTACTGACAATAAAGAATGCACTTAGTTCGCAGTCTGTTTTCTCAACTGTGACATAACCCATAAGTACAAGACCATGGCCCAGGAAATCGAATTAAAGTTTATCGTCAATAGTGATGCTGTAGATGCACTACGTGAACGTCTGAATACATTGGGGGGAGAGCATCACGCCCCCAGCCAGTTGCTGAATATTTACTACGAGACCCCGGATGCCTGGTTGCGAGGCCATGATATGGGGCTGCGTATTCGCGGGGAGAATGGTCGTTATGAAATGACCATGAAAATTGCCGGACGGGTAACGGGCGGTCTGCATCAGCGACCAGAATATAATGTCGCCTTGAGCGCGCCGGAACTGGATCTCACCCAGTTTCCTGCTGAGGTTTGGCCCAATGGTGAACTGCCAGCCGATCTTGCCTCTCAGGTGCAACCGTTGTTCAGCACCGACTTTTACCGCGAGAAATGGTTGGTTGATGTCGACGGCAGCCGGATTGAAATCGCTCTCGATCTGGGGGAGGTGAAGGCCGGCGAGTTTGCAGAACCCCTCTGCGAGCTTGAACTTGAGTTGTTGAGCGGCGATACCCGTGCGGTACTGAAGCTGGCAAGTCAGTTGGTGTCGCAAACCGGTTTACGCCAGGGCAGTCTGAGTAAAGCGGCGCGCGGTTATCATCTGGCGCAGGGGAACGCGCCGCGTGAACTCAAACCGACGCGCATTTTGACCGTTCCGGCGAAGGCGAGCATTGAACAGGGGCTGGAAGCGGCGCTGGAGCTGGCATTATCACAGTGGCAGTATCATGAAGAGCTGTGGGTGCGCGGCGTCAAAGGCGCGAAAGCCGAGGTGCTGGCGGCAATGGGCCTGGTGCGTCACATTCTGATGCTGTTTGGCGGTCATGTTCCGCGTAAAGCGAGCGCTCACTTACGTGATTTGCTTACTCAGTCGGAAGCGACAATTGCTGCGGATGTTTCTGCCGTTTCGGCGGTTTATAGTACGCAAACGGCAATGGCTAAACTGGCACTGACCGAATGGCTGGTGACCAAAGGATGGCAGCCGTTCCTTGATGCAAAAGCACAGGCTAAAATTACCGACTCCTTTAAGCGTTTTTCTGACACCCATCTTTCACGCCATGCCGCTGAACTGAAAACGGCTTTTGCTCAACCGCTGGGCGATCAGTACACCGATCAACTCCCTCGTCTGACGCGAAATATTGATAGCATTCTGATGCTGGCGGGTTACTACGATGAGAATGTCGCATCAGAATGGATTGCCAACTGGCAGGGGCTGCGTCATGCCATCGAAACCCGCCAACATATTGAAATTGAACACTTCCGCAACGAAGCGATCTCTCAGGAACCGTTCTGGCTACACAGCGGTAAACGATAACCAGGATCGAGGCCGGGATGCCTGATGGCGCTGCGCTTATCAGGCCTACGCGATGGGTGTAAGTGTCATGTAGGCCGGATAAAGCGAAACGCCGCCATCCGGCACCATTCAAAGGATAACCCGTAGATGAAGCAGCTCTCTTCACCGTTACAGCAGTACTGGCCGACCGTTGTTGAGCGGCTGCCAGCAGCAATATCTGAGTCCTCACTTAGTGTGCAGGCGAAGTCAGTGCTTACATTCAGTGATTTTGTTCGCGACAGTGTGATTGCCCATCCTGAATGGCTGGTGGAGCTGGAAAGCGCCGCGCCACAGGCTGATGAATGGCAACACTATGTCACCTGGTTACAGCAAGCGTTGAACGACGTCAGTGATGAAGCGACGTTGATGCGTGAACTTCGCCTGTTCCGCCGTCGCATCATGGTGCGCATTGCCTGGGCGCAGACGCTGTCGCTGGTGGCTGAAGAGAGTATTTTGCAACAGCTAAGTCACCTGGCGGAGACGCTGATCATTGCCGCACGTGATTGGCTGTATGACGCCTGTTGCCGTGAGTGGGGAACGCCCTGTAATCAGGATGGCACCCCACAACCGCTGCTGATTTTAGGGATGGGAAAACTCGGTGGCGGCGAGCTGAATTTTTCTTCCGATATTGATCTGATTTTCGCCTGGCCGGAACATGGTTCTACGCAGGGTGGGCGGCGTGAACTGGATAACGCGCAGTTCTTTACCCGTATGGGGCAGCGACTCATCAAGGTGTTGGATCAGCCAACCATGGACGGGTTTGTTTATCGGGTAGACATGCGCTTACGTCCGTTTGGCGACAGCGGTCCGTTGGTGCTGAGCTTCTCCGCGCTGGAGGATTATTATCAGGAGCAAGGGCGCGACTGGGAACGCTATGCAATGGTGAAAGCACGTATCATGGGCGATGCCGACGGTACTTATGTCAGCGAGCTTCGCGCCATGCTACGACCGTTTGTCTTCCGTCGCTACATCGATTTCAGTGTGATCCAGTCCCTGCGTAATATGAAAGGAATGATTGCCCGTGAAGTTCGCCGTCGTGGCCTGAAGGACAACATTAAGCTCGGCGCGGGCGGTATTCGTGAAATTGAATTTATCGTTCAGGTATTCCAGCTGATCCGCGGCGGGCGTGAGCCTTCTCTGCAATCCCGTTCGCTTTTACCCACACTAAGCGCCATCAATGCGCTGCATTTGCTGTCTGATACCGATGCGGAACAACTACGGACGGCCTATCTCTATTTACGCCGCCTGGAAAATCTGCTGCAGAGTATCAATGACGAACAGACCCAAACGCTGCCGGGCGATGAGCTGAACCGGGCAAGACTGGCGTGGGGGATGCGTGTCGATGACTGGCAGCAACTGACTGATGTGCTGGCGGCGCACATGAGTAATGTGCGCCGGGTGTTTAATGAGTTAATTGGTGATGACGACAGTGAAACTCAGGAAGAGTCGCTGTCGGAACAGTGGCGCGAGCTGTGGCAGGATGCGTTGCAGGAAGATGATACTACGCCAGTGCTGATGCATCTGGCGGATGATGATCGCCGCCGTGTGCTGACACTGATCGCTGATTTCCGTAAAGAGCTGGATAAGCGCACGATAGGCCCGCGGGGGCGTCAGGTGCTGGATCATTTGATGCCGCATCTGCTGAGCGATGTCTGTTCCCGCGATGATGCCTCCGTGCCGTTGTCGCGTATTACTCCGCTGCTGGTGGGCATTGTCACCCGCACGACTTATCTGGAACTGCTGAGCGAATTCCCAGGGGCGCTTAAACACCTGATTTCGCTGTGCGCTGCCTCACCCATGGTGGCCAGCCAACTGGCACGCTATCCGCTGTTGCTCGATGAACTGCTGGACCCCAACACGTTGTACCAACCCACGGCGACTGACGCCTATCGCGATGAGCTGCGTCAGTATTTGCTGCGGGTACCGGAAGATGACGAAGAGCAGCAGCTGGAAGCCCTGCGTCAGTTTAAGCAAACGCAGTTGCTGCGTATTGCGGCGGCTGATATCGCCGGGACGCTGCCAGTCATGAAGGTAAGCGATCACCTGACCTGGCTGGCGGAAGCCATTATTGATGCCGTAGTTCAGCAGGCGTGGACGCAAATGGTCGCCCGCTACGGGCAGCCAACGCATCTTGGCGATCGTGAAGGCCGCGGTTTTGCCGTTGTTGGCTACGGCAAACTGGGCGGTTGGGAGCTGGGCTATAGCTCCGATCTCGATTTGATCTTCCTGCATGATTGCCCGATGGATGTGATGACTGACGGCGAACGTGAGATTGACGGGCGGCAGTTCTATCTGCGCCTGTCGCAGCGCATTATGCATCTTTTCAGTACCCGCACCTCATCTGGCATTTTGTATGAAGTGGATGCACGGCTGCGTCCGTCCGGTGCGGCGGGAATGTTGGTGACCTCAACAGACGCTTTTGCTGACTACCAACGTAATGAAGCCTGGACGTGGGAGCATCAGGCGCTGGTGCGGGCTCGTGTAGTGTACGGCGACCCACAACTAACCTCTCAGTTTGATGTGGTGCGGCGCGATATCATGACCCTCGCCCGTGATGGAAAAACATTACAGACAGACGTGCGCGAAATGCGTGAGAAAATGCGTGCCCATCTGGGCAATAAACATCGCGATCGTTTTGATATTAAAGCAGATGAAGGCGGTATCACCGACATTGAGTTTATTACGCAATATCTGGTGCTGCGCTATGCCCACGAAAAACCCAAGCTGACGCGCTGGTCGGATAACGTGCGCATTCTGGAATTACTGGCACAAAACGACATTATGGACGAACAGGAAGCGCTGGCGCTTACCCGCGCTTACACGACGCTGCGCGATGAACTTCACCATCTTGCCCTACAGGAACTTCCGGGCCATGTCGCGCCGGAGAGCTTCAGTGCTGAACGTACGCTGGTGCGTGACAGCTGGCAGAAGTGGCTGGTTGCCGAGTGAAGTGTGCTATTATCGCGCGCAAATTTTAAGACCCTCAGAGAATCTCTCAGGAGACAGGAATGAAAGTAACGCTGCCAGAGTTTGAACGTGCAGGAGTCATGGTTGTCGGTGATGTGATGCTGGATCGCTACTGGTACGGCCCTACCAGCCGTATCTCCCCGGAAGCGCCGGTCCCGGTGGTAAAAGTGGATACCATTGAAGAACGTCCCGGTGGCGCAGCAAACGTGGCGATGAACATTGCCTCTCTGGGAGCGAATTCGCGTCTGGTGGGCCTGACCGGCATTGACGATGCGGCGCGTGCACTCAGTAAAACGCTGGCGGACGTAAACGTAAAATGTGACTTCGTTTCCGTGCCGACGCATCCGACGATAACCAAGCTGCGCGTGCTTTCCCGCAACCAGCAGTTGATTCGCCTGGACTTCGAGGAAGGCTTTGAAGGTGTGGATCCGCAGCCACTGCATGAGCGTATCAATCAGGCGCTGGGATCTATCGGCGCGCTGGTGCTGTCGGACTACGCCAAAGGTGCGCTGGCAAGCGTTCAGCAAATGATTGCACTGGCACGTAAAGCAGGGGTTCCGGTACTTATCGATCCGAAAGGGACCGATTTTGAACGCTACCGCGGCGCAACGCTGCTGACGCCGAACCTGTCTGAGTTTGAAGCGGTCGCGGGTAAGTGCAAGAGCGAAGATGAGCTGGTTGAACGCGGTATGAAGGTGATTGCGGATTTCGGCCTTTCTGCACTGTTAATCACGCGCTCCGAACAGGGCATGACGCTGCTGCAACCGGGCAAAGCGCCATTGCACATGCCGACCCAGGCGCAGGAAGTGTATGACGTGACCGGTGCGGGCGATACGGTTATCGGCGTACTGGCAGCGACGCTTGCCGCGGGTAATTCGCTGGAAGAGGCGTGCTATTTTGCTAACGCGGCAGCAGGTGTTGTTGTCGGTAAGCTGGGGACCTCTACGGTTTCACCGATCGAGCTGGAAAATGCCGTGCGTGGTCGCGCTGATACCGGCTTTGGCGTGATGAGTGAAGATGAGCTGAAGCAGGCTGTCGCCAGCGCCCGCAAACGTGGTGAGAAAGTGGTGATGACCAACGGTGTCTTTGACATCCTGCATGCGGGGCATGTCTCCTATCTGGCAAATGCGCGCAAGCTGGGTGACCGTCTGATCGTCGCGGTTAACAGCGATGCGTCCACCAAACGTCTGAAAGGCGAAACTCGCCCGGTCAATCCGCTTGAACAGCGTATGATCGTGCTGGGGGCGCTGGAGTCTGTCGACTGGGTCGTCTCTTTTGAAGAGGATACGCCGCAGCGTCTGATTGCCGGTGTTCTGCCGGATCTGCTGGTCAAAGGCGGCGATTACAAGCCGGACGAGATTGCCGGCAGCAAAGAGGTGTGGGCCAACGGCGGAGAAGTGTTGGTACTCAACTTCGAAGATGGTTGTTCGACGACCAATATCATCAAAAAGATCCAGAAAGACAGCGATAAATAACAATTACCGGAAACGCGTCGAACCTTCCGTTTAGCGCGCTTTCCTTGCTTGACGATGCTGTTTTCTCGCCCCGGAGTACCGGAAGAAAGATGAGAGGAGGAGAGGTATTCCTCCTCTGATAGACCTCATCTGACTCTCTCACAGATTTCGTAGAAAAGTGTGAAGCAGAGCCCTCATTTTGCGCACATAATGTACAGAACAGCTTCGCGTATAGGGAAATACTGAAATCAGAAAAAGCATATGGCCTTAACAGATATTCAATAACTGGAGGGTATGCTCATGAACAGCAATATGTATTCACTGAACAATTTCGATTTCCTGGCCCGGAGTTTTGCCAGAATGCAGGCTGAGGGCCGACCCGTTGATATCCAGGCTGTCACTGGAAATATGGATGAGGAACATCGCAGCTGGTTTTGCAAACGCTATGCACTTTACTGCCAGCAGGCAACAGAGGCGAAAAAATTAGAACTGGAACACTAACATATTAACGGGCCTTACGGCCCGTTGTCGTTTTTATACTTGTGGATCGACTGGCGGGATTGCGGGCGCAGGCTTAACTTCAGCCGTTTTCTCACGCGCTTCAAGCTCCGTCAGGCGTTGCTCAAGCAACGCCAGTTTTTCACGGGTACGCAGTAAAACCTGGGTTTGTACGTCAAACTCTTCGCGGCTTACCAGATCCAGACGTGTCAGCTGCGACTGCAGCGTTTGGCGAATTTTCTTCTCGACGTCTTCGCCAAACTCCCGGATCCCTTTCGGCATCGACTCGTGAACCTGACGAGCAATCTGCTCAATTTTTTTCGGGTCAATCATTATGGTTTCCCTGAACTGGTACGTGTTGCTGCCTATTGTAGTGCGAACTGCCCCAGGCATAAACCAGAATTGTGTGAAGCTAAGTCGAGTAAAGGCGTTGATGAAGGTAATCAATAGCGTTATAGTTAACCCACTTATTCTCAGGGCGGGGCGAAATTCCCCACCGGCGGTAAATCAACGAATGTTGAAAGCCCGCGAGCGCTTTTTGTTACGGCAAAAAGGTCAGCAGATCCGGTGTAATTCCGGGGCCGACGGTTAGAGTCCGGATGGGAGAGAGTAACGATCCAGTCGGGCATGGACCCGCTCACGTTATTTTTTTGCCGCTTTGACGGCACTCCTAAGACTGCCCTGATTCTGGTAACCATAAATTTAGTGAGGTTTTTTTACCATGAATCAGACGCTACTTTCCTCTTTTGGTACGCCTTTCGAACGTGTTGAACATGCGCTTGCTGCGCTGCGTGAAGGACGCGGTGTGATGGTGCTTGACGATGAAGACCGTGAAAACGAAGGTGATATGATTTTCCCGGCAGAAACCATGACTGTTGAACAGATGGCGCTGACCATCCGTCACGGTAGCGGTATTGTTTGCCTGTGCATCACTGAAGACCGACGCAAACAGCTCGATCTGCCGATGATGGTAGAAAATAACACCAGCGCTTACGGTACGGGTTTTACCGTGACCATTGAAGCTGCAGAAGGTGTGACTACCGGTGTTTCCGCAGCAGACCGTGTCACGACCGTTCGCGCGGCGATTAAAGATGGCGCTAAACCTTCCGATCTGAATCGTCCGGGTCACGTTTTCCCGCTGCGTGCTCAGGCTGGTGGCGTGTTAACTCGCGGTGGCCACACTGAAGCAACCATCGATCTGGTGACGCTGGCTGGTTTTAAACCGGCTGGTGTACTGTGCGAATTGACTAATGATGATGGCACCATGGCGCGCGCGCCGGAGTGCATTGCATTTGCCGGCAAGCACAATATGGCTGTAGTCACTATCGAAGATTTAGTGGCTTATCGTCAGGCGCACGAGCGCAAAGCCAGCTAATAGCGTATTCCCACGCTTGTTGTGGTAGAAAAAAACCGAAGTCAGTTTTCTGTCTTCGGTTTTTTGTTGTTATGGCCGGAAAATTTAGCTTTAGTTAGATGGGATGCTCGGTACTACGTATCAACACGAAATAATAGTTTTTAATATATTTTTCTTATGCTGATGCGTTGTCATAATTAAATGGTATAACCCGTGAATGTTTAAATAAATATCACGTTCCGTGAGAAAATTATTAATTATCAGTGGGTAACATTTTTATTATTATGTGAATGACAATGAGGAACGTTGTTCTGGATAATGAGTTTTTATTTGGCCGTATGAATCTGATGATATTGTTTCCTTTTTAATGCAGGTTTTTTGATTAGCTTTATCCGTTACGTTATATGATCGAAATCATATATTTGTTTTCATGTTATGCCACTATAGAGGTAGGTCAGAATATAGTTATGTAAAATTTTAACGTTAAATGTTTAATGATGTTAAATTTTAAGGGTAAAAGAATGTTTATTGCCTGGTATTGGATTGTATTAATTGCACTCGTTGCTATCGGTTATTATTGCCATATGAAACGTTATTGCAGAGCGTTCCGGCAAGACAGAGATGCATTACTTGAGGCGCGCAACAAACTGTTTCGCCATACGGGCGAAGGTGGTACCACCGTCAAGGACCACGAATAGCAGCCCTGCCACCATGAATGAGGCGGATGTTCTGAGTCACAGAGCAGCATCCGCCATCGGCTTCACCCGATGCCCATAGATTGCAGGATAACCAGGCTGAGGCCCATTACCGACATTCCACACAGTACCCCATAGCTGGGATTATTATTGGGGTCGATTTCTTTTGCCAGCGGCATCAGTTCATCAACGGATAATGCGACCATAATTCCGGCGACCGCGGCCATAATTGCCGCCATTACCACGGGCGAAATCAAACTGCCCAGAATTAACCATGCCAGTACCCCACCTAATATTTCCGCCATTCCTGAGATCCCTGCCCAGAATATAGCGGTACGTTTGGAACCTGTGGCAGCATAAACGGGCCCGGCAACGGCTAAACCTTCAGGTATATTATGTAATGCAACGGCCAGTGCGATACCAAAACCCAACTCCAGGTTGCTGCTGGCAGTAACAAAAGTCGCGATCCCTTCCGGAAAGTTGTGCAGGCTGATACCCAGCGTTAATAAAATCGCAGTACGCTTAATGGAACCGGGTAACGGCTGTGTGGTTTTTTGGACTAAATCCTGAGGGTGAGCGTGCGGCAGCAAACGATCCAGGCCAAAGTAGCCCAACAAACCAACGATAAACATCCCGTAACCCAGCACCGGCGACATTCCCTCTGCTGCCAGTGCGGCTGGCAACATTTCCATCAGGGAAATCAGCAGCATGATACCTGCGGCAAAACCCAGAGAAAACGCGAGAACGCGGTTAGAGGGTTTTTGTCCCAGCACGCCAAGAAATGCACCGATAAATGTGGCGGCGCCTGCCAGTAAGGTCAGAAGTAAAGGTACTGACATCGACAAATAAAACTCCTTATCAATCTGCTGTTCGGGGCGGATCGTCAAAATAACTGATGATCTTCATCATGGTTATCTGAGTTCTTCATCAACCGAAAAAGCGTATTGTGGTGATATCAAAATGACTCCCTCAGTAAGGATATCATCATGTCTTCAACTCGTATGCCAGCATTGTTTTTGGGACACGGCAGCCCAATGAATGTTCTGGAAGATAACGTTTATACCCGCGCCTGGCAGCAACTGGGGGAAACGTTGCCACGCCCGAAAGCGATTGTTGTGGTCTCGGCACATTGGTTCACTCGTGGGACAGGTGTGACGGCGATGGAAGCACCAAAAACGATCCACGATTTTGGTGGTTTCCCGCAAGCACTGTATGACACGCATTATCCGGCCCCTGGGTCTCCTGAACTGGCTCAGCATCTGGTGGATCTGCTTTCTCCAGTGCCAGTCACGTTGGATAAAGAGGCGTGGGGATTTGACCACGGCTCATGGGGCGTGCTGATCAAGATGTACCCGAACGCGGATATCCCGATGGTGCAGTTGAGTGTCGATAGCACTAAACCTGCGGCCTGGCATTTTGAAATAGGCCGTAAGCTGGCAGCATTGCGCGATGAAGGCATTATGCTGGTGGCCAGTGGCAACGTGGTACATAACCTGCGTACAGCACGCTGGCACGGTGAAAATACACCATACCCGTGGGCGACCTCATTCAATGATTATGTGAAAGCCAACCTGACCTGGCAGGGACCGGTTGAACAGCATCCGCTGGTGAATTATCTCGAGCATGAAGGCGGATCGTTGTCGAACCCAACACCGGATCACTTCCTGCCGCTGCTGTATGTTTTAGGCGCATGGGATGGTAAAGAACCTGTAACAATCCCGGTCGATGGCATTGAGATGGGTAGCCTGAGTATGTTGTCGGTGCAGGTCGGATGATGAATGCCCGATGGCGCTGCGCTTATCGGGCATTAAATTCGTGTCGTAGGCCGGGTAAGGCGAAGCCGCCACCCGGCACTCTCAATTATTCGACAAAAATATGCGGATAGAAGCGTGAGAGATCCTGGGTGATCAACGCTCTGTCTTCACGAATGCCGATCCCGGCCGGTTGATCGTTAATCAGCCAGCTGCCGATCAGCATATAGCTGTCGCCAAATTTTGGTAGCTGATGGAACTGCTGTACGATCATACCTTCTTCACCGTATGGCCCTTCCACGGCTTCGATCGTTTTACCGTTTTCAATGATGGAAACGTTAGCCCCTTCACGCGAGAAGATCGGTTTCACGACAAATTTATCCATCTGCGGATAGTCGTCTTCGGCGAAATATGCCGGTAGCAGATTCGGGTGATCCGGGAACATTTCCCACAGCAGCGGCAGCAGTGCTTTGTTGGAGATAATGCTCTTCCATGCCGGTTCCAGCCAGCGAACGCCAGCGTCTTCCAGCTTGGTGGAGAACATTTCACGCAGCATAAACTCCCACGGATACAGCTTGAACAGGTTGGCGATCACCTGGTCCTGCATGTCCGTGAACTGACCTTTTTCACCGAGCCCGATATCTTCGACATAGAGAAATTCAGTGGCAATTTCAGCCTCAGCCGCACAATCCTGCAAATACTGGATCGTTCCACGATCTTCGACCGTATCGCGACAGCAGGTCAGGTGCAGCAACTGAAAACCGTACTGCTCGCGCAGCTCAGTGAAACGTTCGATCAGTTTTTCCTGCAGGCTGTTGAACTGATCGCTGCCTTCCGGCAGGTTGCCCGCATTAAGCTGATCTTCCAGCCAGATCCACTGGAAAAAAGCAGCTTCATACAATGAGGTTGGCGTATCTGCGTTGTTTTCCAGCAGTTTGGGTTCACCCGTGCCATCCCACGCCAGATCGAGACGGGAATAGAGCGACGGCTGCTGTGTCTGCCAGGACTGGCGAACAAAGCCCCAGGTATGTTTTGGAATGCGAAACTTGGTCATCAGCTCATCGCTGTTGATGACTCTTTCCACCACTTTGAGGCACATCTGATGCAGCTCTGCGGTGACCTCTTCCAGTTTTTCAACCTGGGCCAGCGTGAGCTTGTAGTAGGCATCTTCACACCAGTACGGCTCGCCGTACATGGTGTGAAAGTTGAAACCGTATTCGGTAGCTTTGTCGCGCCAGTCCGGGCGCTCAACAATACTGACTCTTTCCATAGGGATCAGCCACCCATCGAACGTGTCGTGGTGCCGCTGGCGCTACGTTGCATGGTGCTCTGTTTTGCCACCGACTCACCAAATCCACCGCGCGTAACGGTAGACGTTGTGGCAGGTTTTGGTGCCATCGCGGTTTTCGGCACGGTCATGGTGCGGCCCGGTGTGGCGGCACCATAGTTTTTACCGCCGGCATCAGTGTATTTGCCATATGCCGGGCTTGCCGGATTTTTCGAGCTGAACAGCGGTTGTTGCGCGCCCATGCCGCCGCCCATCATCCGACCCATCATGTAACCCGCCATCAGCGGCATCCAGAAGCTGCCACTGCTTTGATTCTGCGCTTGAGCCTGGCCTTCGCCCGTAGGTGCCATTCCTGCCTGGGCAGGTGCCTGCTGGCACTGACCTTCACCGAACTCGGCAATACAGTCTTCGCGCGTGGCGTATTTTGGCGCCGTGCGTTCAGCTTCTTTCAGTGCGTTGTTGAATGCGGTAGTACATTCAGCGCTTTTACCCGGATTCGCCGCAGAGCAGTCGTCCGCATTCTGGTAAAGCGAAACTGTTTCGTCACTTTTTTCACAGCCTGCCAGCATAAAAACAGCGGTCACAGCCAGTGCGACAGGAGTCAGATGGCGTGCGCTCCAGCTTTTGCGGAACGACGCGTGATGTATAGATTTTGTCCGTTTCATTTATGTCTTCCAGGACCCAGTGGTAAATACTGCTCAGAATAGAGGATGGCTGGTCGAAATTGAAGCGGGAAGAGGCGAGAATGCGGAAGAAGGGGCGGATCTTTACGTTGTCTTACGTTCAGACGGGGCCGAAGCCCCGTCATCAACATCAATTACGGAACGGGTTGTTGCCGTTACTGCTGCTGGTTGTATGTGCTGCTGCCGGTTTGACCGCCGGTGCCGCACTGTTCGCGGTATATCCGTCTGCCGCGGCGTCTTGCTGGGTGTTTTCCGGCGCAACGGCGTCAGGCGCGGTGGAAATAGGTTTGCCCAGCGTATTGTTCAGCGCCACCAGATCCTGCTCGTTAAGCGTACCAAGTGCAGATTTGATGTTTAACTGGTTGATCAGATAGGTATAACGCGCATTTGCCAACTGCTGCTTAGCGTTGTACAGCGTGGTGGTGGCATCCAACACGTCCACGATGGTACGTGTACCGACAGAATAACCCGCTTCCATCGCGTCCAGGGAGCTTTGCGCAGAGACAACGGCTTGTTTGTACGCATTAATGCTACTGATAGACGCATTAATGTTGTTGAATGACGAACGAACGGTCTGCACTACGCTGCGGTGCGCGCTTTCCAGTTGCTCGCTGGCACCAACAAAGTTGTACTGCGCTTGTTTAACCTGCGAGTTAACCATCCCGCCCTGGTACAGCGGCAGCGAGAAGTTCAGACCAATTTTGTTCTGGCCCTGGTTGCTGTCGTCATACTGAGAGGTGTTAGTTTTAGAACCACTGTAAGAGGTATCAGATACACCGGTAGAGGCGGTTAAACCCAGCGTCGGCAGATGACCATCCTGCGCCAGACGAATTTGCTCACGCGCCAGATCCTGACTTAAACGTGCCTGCAATAACGTCAGGTTGCGGTTTTCTGCTTCTTTCAGCAGTGAATTCACCGCCTGCGGTTTGTTGGTTTTAAAACCATCAACATTGAGCGAGGCCAGTTCCGGGTAGTAATTGCCGGTGACCTGACGCAGCTGTTCAACGGCGTTGTCCAGGTTGTTACGCGCGGTAACTTCGTTCGCCAACACGGTATCGTACTGTGAACGGGCGTTCTGTACGTCAGTGATGGCAACCAGGCCAACGTTAAAACGCTGGGTTGTCTGATCTAACTGACGATAAACTGCGTCTTTTTGTGCCTGGGTATAAGAGAGCACGTCAATCGCGTTCAATACGTTAAAATAGGCCGTGGCGGTATTCAGGATCAGCGTTTGCTGATCGGTCTGATAAGTCACATCCTGGATGCCTGCTGATTTTTCTTGCAGCGTCAGGGCACGCCATTTTGACATATCGAACAGAGTCTGAGTCAGGCTTAACGAAGCACTGGTCGCGTTGGAGTTGACGCCATTGGCATCACGAAAGCCATTGCTGTAGGTGTAATCGGCACCTAAGCCCAGTTGCGGCAGTAAAGGACTACGCGCTTCGTTAATTTTTTCGAATGCAGCATCGCGATCGGCGGCGGATTTACGCAATTCCGGGTTGCTCAGGCGTGCTTGCTGATAAACCTGCATCAGGTTTTCTGCCTGGCTCAGAGTACTGAACCCCGACAGGCTCAGGCCGATAAGGATGGGGAGCAATTTCTTCATTTGCATTCCTTGTTGTGAAGCAGTATTTAGCGCTGATCAAATTGTAAAAATAATTGCTGATTCTAGCAGAATCCGCCACTTCAAAAAGTTGGCGTTACGTGCCATACGGCGTTAATTTGCATCAATTTAACACAAGGGCGCTCAAACAGCAGTCAAACGACCTTGAAATTCACACTTTAATCACTATTGGTACCAGGACAGCACAATGCGTAAACCAGACAACTTGCCAATGACATTCACTAAAAATGATGTAGAAATTATTGCACGAGAAACACTATACCGCGGTTTTTTTTCACTGGATCTTTATCGCTTCCGTCATCGTCTGTTTAACGGTGGTATGAGCGGTGAAGTGAAGCGTGAAATTTTTGAGCGCGGACACGCGGCAGTCTTGCTACCCTTTGACCCTGAGCGGGATGAAGTTGTGCTGGTTGAACAGATCCGTATCGCGGCCTATGACACCAGCGAAACGCCGTATCTGCTGGAAATGGTAGCTGGAATGATCGAAGAAGGTGAAACCGTTGAAGATGTGGCCCGCCGTGAAGCAATGGAAGAAGCCGGACTGGATGTGAAGCGGACTAAGCCCGTGCTGAGCTATCTGGCAAGCCCGGGCGGCACCAGTGAACGCCTGTCGATTTTGGTAGGTGAAGTGGACGCTTCGACCGCAAATGGTATCCATGGTCTGGCGGATGAAAACGAAGATATTCGTGTTCATGTGGTGAGTCGGGAACAGGCTTATCAATGGGTAGAAGAGGGGATAATCGACAACGCGGCTTCTGTCATCGCCTTGCAATGGTTACAGCTGCACTATCAAGAGTTAAAAACTGAGTGGAAAAAATGAAGCGTTACACACCTGACTTCCCTGAAATGATGCGCCTGTGCGAAACCAATTTTTCGCAGTTGCGCCGCCTGTTGCCACGCAATGATGCAGCCGGTGAAACAGTGAGCTATCAGGTTGCAAACGCACAATATCGATTAACGATTGTTGAATCGACCCGATACACTACGCTTGTCGCGATCGAACAGACGGCACCAGCGGTTACCTACTGGAGTCTGCCGTCGCTGACTGTGCGCCTGTATCATGATGCGAGGGTGGCTGAAGTGTGTTCAAGTCAGCAGATCTTTCGCTTCAAAGCGCGGTATGATTATCCAAATAAAAAGTTGCATCAACGCGACGAAAAGCATCAAATTAATCAGTTTTTGGCCGACTGGTTACGGTACTGTTTAGCACATGGAGCGATGGCGATTCCGGTTTATTAGCGTCGTGAAACCTAAGGACACCATTTGGAAAGCCTGTTAACCCTTCCTTTGGCTGGTGAGGCCAGAGTCAGGATCTTACAAATTACAGACACTCACCTGTTTGCCGAAAAGCATGAAACCTTGCTGGGTGTGAACACCTGGGATAGCTACCAGTGCGTACTGGATGCAATACATGCAGAGTCGCCAGAGTACGATCTCATCGTCGCGACTGGGGATTTGGCGCAGGATCAATCCGCTGCGGCTTATCAGCATTTTGCTGAGGGCATCGCAAGTTTTCGTGCGCCCTGCGTTTGGTTACCCGGTAATCACGATTTTCAGCCAGCGATGTACAGCGCGCTTCAGGATGCGGGTATTTCCCCCGCCAAACGCATCTTCATCGGTGAACAGTGGCAAATTTTGTTGCTGGACAGCCAGGTTTTTGGCGTCCCTCACGGTGAGTTAAGCGAATTTCAGCTTGAATGGCTGGAGCGTAAACTTGCTGATGCGCCTGAACGTAATACGTTGCTGCTTCTGCATCATCATCCTTTGCCTGCGGGCTGCAGTTGGCTCGATCAACACAGTCTGCGTAATGCGGCGGAGCTCGACAACGTGCTGGTGAACTATCCGCGCGTGAAGTATCTGCTCTGTGGGCATATTCACCAGGAGCTGGATCTCGACTGGAACGGCCGCCGACTGCTGGCGACGCCATCAACATGCGTGCAATTTAAGCCGCATTGCGCCAATTTCACGTTAGATACGATAAGCCCCGGCTGGCGTACGCTGGAACTCTTTGCAGACGGTACGTTGCAGACCCAGGTGTGTCGTCTACAGGGAAATCGGTTCCACCCTGATACCGCTTCAGAAGGCTACTGATGTCTACGCTTCTCTATCTTCATGGATTCAATAGTTCTCCTCGTTCGGCGAAGGCATGTCTGCTAAAAAACTGGCTGGCGGAGCACCATCCGCACGTTGAGATGATTGTGCCGCAGTTACCTCCGTATCCAGCCCTGGCGGCAGAGATGCTGGAGTCAATTATCCTTGAACATGGCGGCGAGTCGCTGGGGATTGTCGGCTCTTCCTTAGGAGGCTATTACGCCACCTGGCTGTCGCAATGTTTTATGCTGCCAGCGGTGGTCGTGAACCCTGCTGTACGGCCTTACGAACTGCTGGTCGACTATCTCGGTCAAAACGAGAACCCCTACACGGGGCAGCAATATGTGCTAGAGTCACGCCATATTTACGATCTTAAAGTCATGCAGATTGACCCGCTGGAAGCGCCGGATTTGATTTGGCTGCTTCAACAAACGGGCGATGAAGTGTTGGACTACCGCCAGGCGGTGGCGTATTACGCCTCCTGCCGTCAGACAGTTATTGAGGGCGGAAACCACGCATTCACGGGCTTCGAAGATTATTTCAACCCGATTGTCGATTTCCTTGGACTGCACAGTTTCTGACGATCAATTCGAATTGCTAATTTAAACCATGACGCAAACTTATAACGCTGATGCCATTGAGGTACTCACTGGGCTTGAGCCGGTACGCCGTCGCCCTGGGATGTACACTGACACGACCCGTCCTAATCACCTTGGACAGGAAGTGATTGATAACAGTGTGGATGAAGCACTGGCTGGCCACGCGAAACGCGTGGATGTGATCTTACATGCCGATCAATCGCTGGAAGTCATTGACGACGGACGCGGTATGCCGGTGGATATTCACCCAGAAGAAGGCGTTCCGGCGGTCGAGCTGATCCTCTGTCGCCTGCATGCAGGCGGTAAGTTTTCTAATAAGAACTACCAGTTTTCAGGCGGTTTACACGGGGTGGGTATCTCCGTGGTCAACGCGCTTTCAAAACGTGTAGAAGTGAACGTGCGTCGCGATGGTCAGGTGTACAACATCGCGTTTGAAAACGGTGACAAAGTGCAGGATCTGCAGGTGGTCGGTACTTGCGGTAAACGCAATACCGGTACCAGCGTGCACTTCTGGCCGGATGAAACCTTCTTTGACAGCCCACGTTTCTCTGTTTCTCGCTTAACGCACGTACTGAAAGCCAAAGCGGTACTGTGCCCGGGCGTAGAAATTACCTTTAAAGATGAAGTTAACAACAGCGAGCAGCGCTGGTGCTATCAGGACGGTCTGAATGACTACCTGAGCGAAGCGGTGAATGGCCTGCCGACGCTGCCGGAAAAACCGTTTATCGGTAATTTTAGCGGTGAGACGGAAACTGTTGACTGGGCGTTGCTGTGGCTGCCGGAAGGCGGTGAGTTGCTGACTGAAAGTTATGTCAACCTGATCCCTACTATGCAGGGCGGTACGCATGTTAACGGCCTGCGTCAGGGACTGCTGGACGCGATGCGCGAATTCTGCGAGTACCGTAATATTCTGCCGCGCGGCGTGAAGCTGTCAGCAGAAGATATCTGGGATCGTTGCGCCTATGTGCTGTCGGTAAAAATGCAGGATCCACAGTTTGCCGGACAGACCAAAGAGCGTCTTTCTTCACGTCAGTGTGCGGCATTCGTTTCTGGCGTAGTGAAAGATGCCTTCAGCCTGTGGCTGAACCAGAACGTGCAGTCAGCCGAGCAACTGGCGGAAATGGCGATTTCCAGCGCGCAGCGTCGTTTGCGTGCGGCGAAAAAAGTAGTACGCAAAAAGCTGACCAGCGGTCCGGCGCTACCGGGGAAACTGGCGGACTGTACCGCACAGGATCTCAACCGCACCGAACTGTTCCTCGTTGAAGGTGACTCGGCGGGCGGGTCGGCCAAGCAGGCGCGCGATCGTGAATTCCAGGCGATCATGCCGCTGAAAGGTAAGATCCTCAATACCTGGGAAGTCTCTTCTGATGAAGTGTTGGCCTCGCAGGAAGTTCACGATATTTCGGTAGCGATCGGTATCGATCCAGACAGCGATGATCTGAGCCAGCTGCGCTATGGCAAGATCTGTATTCTGGCGGATGCGGACTCCGATGGTCTGCACATCGCGACGCTGTTGTGTGCGCTGTTTGTGAAACACTTCCGTACGCTGGTGAAACACGGTCACGTCTATGTGGCGCTGCCTCCGTTGTACCGTATCGATCTCGGTAAAGAGGTGTATTACGCACTGACAGAAGAAGAAAAAGCGGGCGTGCTGGAGCAGTTAAAGCGCAAGAAAGGGAAACCGAACGTACAACGCTTTAAAGGTCTGGGTGAAATGAACCCGATGCAACTACGTGAAACGACGCTGGACCCTAATACGCGTCGTCTGGTACAGCTCATCATTGATGATGAGGACGATCAGCGTACGAATGCGGTGATGGATATGCTGCTGGCCAAGAAACGTTCAGAGGATCGTCGCAACTGGTTGCAGGAGAAAGGTGACCTGGCGGATCTCGAAGGGTAATTGCATGTAGAAAAGCCGGAAAGGGGCGTAAAATGCCTTATCCGGCTCTCATCTGACGAAGCGATTATATGCCGGATAGCAAAGCGTCACCCGGCAAATCGACAATCTTAAATGCCCGATTCCAGAATACGAATATTCATGTCCAGCACGTCACCTTTAACGGCTTCGCTGTAGGCTTTCATATGCGGGGTCTGCAAATGCGCTTCAAGATGCGCGATGCTTTCCCACTGTTCAACCATCACGATTGAGTCTGGTGCTGTGGTCTGAAAACTCACACCCGCAGCATGATCCACCATCGGCGCATAGCCGTGGCAGCCTTCTTCCTTCAGTACGGTCGGAACGATTTTAGCAAACTGATCCAGTACCGCCTGGCGGTGATGTTGACCTGGACGTGTACGGATTTCTGCAATAACAGTAAGCATGATTAACTCCTTCTAATTCCAGGTACCTAGTTAACCAAAAATCTCGGTCAGATGCTTGCGATATTCTGCGATATAACGCGGAACATCTGGCATTTTAATCACGTCATTGGTGATAAACGTCGGCAGTGCTTCCATTCCCAGGAACTGATTTGCTTTATGGAACGGCAGATACACACCATCAACGCCAACACCATGGAAGAATTGGTCTTTTTCAGTGAAGGCTTCCATTGGCGCGTTCCAGGTCAGGGACAGCATGTATTTTTTGCCCTGAATCAGACCGCCGGAACCGTATTTTTTAGAGGCATCTGAACGCGTACGACCATCGCTGGCATACAGCGTACCGTGACCTTCGGTAAACACATCATCGATGTATTTTTTCACCGTCCACGGTGCACCCATCCACCAGCCCGGCATTTGCCAGATAACCACATCAGCCCAGACGAAGTTCTGCACTTCAGTTTTAATGTCGTAATCGCCATCTGCACGCACGATTTTAACATCATGCCCGAGGTCGCGCAGGAGGCCATCCGCGACCTCGGTCAGGGTGTCGTTTAACTGACCGTTGGAGTGAGCGAATTTTTTCGCACCATTGATAATCAGAATGTTGCTCATTTTGTGTCCTCAAGGAAATACGTTTGAGGACGATTTTACCCCCACGGGCGGTGCGGTGAAATTAGCAAAATGTGCAAAGTCTTTTGCATTATTAGCAATAATGAGGTCTTTACCAGCTGATTTTTGCCTCAAAACCGCCTTCCGGAGCATTACCAAAGGAGGCCGACATCCCGTGTAAGGTCGCGATACGACGAACGATCGACAGGCCCAGACCACTGCCGGTAACGCTTTGTCCCGGCGGACGATAAAAGCGTTCACCGATGTGTGTAAGTACCTCCGGTGCAACGCCCGGGCCGTTATCTTTGACGCTAAAATTACGGGCGTTGAGCGTCACTTCCACAATGCTACCTTGCGGGCTATAGCGAATCGCATTATCCAGCAGATTCCGCACCATCAGGCTGAGTAACAAGGGTTGTCCCATTCGCTTGATATCGTGGGCGTTAATCTGCAAACGCACATCAATATGCGCCTGTCGGGCCGAATGGTAGATATCCATCACCGAAGATTGCAGCAACTCCTCCAGCGAGATTTCCGCTACATCCTGAAGGTTGTCGAGGGAGTCAAGGCGCGAAAGCGTCAGTAACTGATCGACCAGACGTGTAGCGCGATCGATCCCGGCCTGCATCTGCATTAAGGCTTTTTGCCTTGCCTGAGGATCATCGTCAGACAGTTGCGCCACTTCGGTTTGCACTTTCAGCGCCGTCAGCGGACTACGCAGCTCGTGAGCAGCATCTGAAGTAAAGCGCCGTTCACGCACCATGGTGGTATGAATACGAGTGAAAAGTTGATTGAGTGATTCAACCAACGGGCGGACCTCGCCAGGAATGCCTTTCAAACTGAGCGGTTCTTCTGATTCCGGGTCGCGTAAACGTAGCGCCTTCGCCAGTTTTTTCAGTGGTTTAAGTTCAAGACTTAACAACACAATCAGGATTAACAGCATCAGCGGCAAAGCGACCAACCACGGCACTAATTGTGCTGTCACAATCGCTAAAGCCATATCTTCACGATATTCCCATTCCTGGCCGACAACGATTCGATACTTTTTATCTGCGGAAGTCAGCCAGACAAAACGCCATTTATCGTTGTCGCCATTCAGATAGCCATCGTCAAAACCTTCCCGGCGATAGCTATAGGGAATGTACTGACCATTGTCGCCATCGTGAAGAACCATTTTCCCTTCTGGCGTGTAGGCCGCAAAGGTTAGAACATCGTCGTCAATATGACCATGTTTGAATTTTTTCGGGGTATGCGCTATGCGTTCAGAGGCTTTTAGTTCATCGAGATCCAGCGTGATAAGGCGTTTGGCGAACAGCATCTGTTGCGTGTCGAACATCTCATTCACGTTATCGGTCGTTTGCTTCCAGGCGACAAAGCTGGAAATCAGCCAGGTCACTAAAACCAAAATCATGAATATAAGCGTTAGTCTGACGCGCAGGCTGAGGCGTTGTGTGAGTTTCATGCGTCACCCAGGGTGTAGCCAATGCCATGTACAGTGCGGATAAAGTCGCTGCCGAGCTTACGGCGTAAGTGGTGGACGTGCACTTCAACAGCGTTGCTGGAGACGTTTTCATCCCAGTTATACAGTTTTTCTTCGATCAGTTTGCGGGGCAGCACGCGGCCTTTATTACGCATCAGTAGTTCCAGTAGGGCGAACTCTTTGGGTTTGAGTGACAAAGGTTCACCTGCGACTGTCGCGACCAGCGCGCCGGGATCAAGTGAGACCTGACCATGGCTCAGAATATTGCTGGCCTGACCGCTGGCGCGGCGTACCAATGCTTCCAGTCTGGCGGCAACCTCGATGAGTGCAAAGGGTTTGCACAGATAGTCATCCGCGCCCAGGCGCAGGCCTTCAACGCGTTCTGTCAGCGCATCCCGAGCCGTCAGAATCAGCACAGGCTCTTGCTTACCTTTTGCCCGCCATTCGCGCAGGATATCGCGCCCGTCGATGCCTGGTAGCGTCAGGTCAAGGATCACCGCATCATAAGGGGCGCTGTACAGCGCTTCTTTTCCCTGACGACCTTCGGTAAACCAGTCAATGCTGAAACCCATTTTACTCAGACCTGTTTTAAGGCCATCGCCAATCAACGTGTCATCTTCGATCAGTAAAATACGCATATGTTCTTCCCTGCGGTAACGCTCTTTGCCGACAGTAAACCTTGTGACAACGGTCTCTGTACAGCAAAAAAAGTATCTTTTTTTGCCTTAAGAACTTGTTAAGGATTAACTTATTAAATAGTCGTAAACCAACATGAAAGGGAGACATGAAGATGAAAAAATTAGCTGCAATGGTTGCCGTGATGGCATTGTGTTCCGCACCTGTTTTTGCCGCACAGCAGGGCGGTTTCTCTGGACCTACGACGACGACGCAAAGTCAAAATGGCGGGTTTACTGGCCCGAACGGCAGCAGCACCACTGTTGAAAGTGCAAAGTCACTGCGTGATGACACCTGGGTCACGTTGCGCGGGAATATCGTTGAACGTATTTCTGACGATCTGTACCTGTTTAAGGATGCCACTGGCACGGTTAATGTGGATATCGACCATAAACGCTGGAACGGCGTAACCGTCGGCCCGCAGGATACGGTTGAAATCCAGGGTGAAGTAGATAAAGACTGGAACTCCGTTGAAATCGACGTGAAACAAATCCGCAAAGTAAATCCGTAATCCTACGAAGAGTGCGCAAGATCGGTCAGGATTCAATGCGGCCAGGTGGACAGAATAAGCCACAAGGAGGCAGTGATGAATGACCGATTCAGCGCGGCTTATGCCAGACGATTGCGGTGTGTTTGTGAACACATTGAGCGTCATCTGGATGAGCCCCTTACACTTGAGGCGTTAAGCCGAATGGCGCACAGTTCGCCATTTCATTTTCACCGGCAGTTTACTGCCTGGAGTGGCCAACCGCTTTATCGCTATATCCAGTGGCTTCGTCTGCGCCGTGCTTCATGGCGGCTGGCGTTTAACCCGCAGGATAAAGTCATTGATATTGCGCTGGATGCCGGGTTTCAGAATCCGGAGTCGTTCACACGTGCTTTCAAAACTGCGTTTGGTAAAAGCCCTCGCCAGTTCCGGCAAACCCCGGACTGGCTGGACTGGCACCGGCGTATTCCTAAGCAGGTATTTCAGGAGCAGCACGTAATGGACGTAAAAATTGTCGATGTCCCTCGTATTCAGGTGGCGATGTTAACGCATCGGGGCCATCCGGATTTGGTTAACGCCAGTGCCGCAAAGTTTATCGAATGGCGACGCACGACGGGCTTGTCACCGGTTGCTGGCAGCCAGACATTTGGAATTGCCTGGCATGACCCACAGAGCACGCCGCCGGCAGAGTTTCGTTTTGATATTTGCGGGAGCGTCAGCCAGGCGGCCCCCGAAAATGCGTTTGGCGTCGTGAACAGTGAAATTCCCGCCGGACGCTGTGCAGTAGTGCGCCACCAGGGGGCATTGGACACGCTTTCTGACAGCGTGTGGTTTCTTTTCCGGGAATGGCTACCGGGTAGCGGTGAAACACCGCGTGATTTCCCGGTCTATTTCCAGTATCTCAATTTCGTGCATGAGGTTGCTGAACACGAGTTACTCACGGATATTTATTTGCCGTTGGTATAGCGTTGTTCACAATCAATTCCTGGCGATGCATTGTTATTTCTGCGTCGCCAAATCCACTGAACTTTGTGACTCAACACGCCAGATAGGGTAGTATCTGCGGCAATATTGCCCTTCAATAGACGGGTATAAGTTGAGGAACCACGATTAATGAGCGATATGGCAGAGCGCCTTGCGCTGCATGAATTCACGGAAAACGCCTATCTGAACTACTCCATGTACGTCATCATGGACAGGGCGTTGCCGTTTATTGGTGATGGTCTGAAACCTGTTCAGCGTCGCATCGTTTACGCGATGTCCGAACTGGGGCTGAACGCCAGCGCCAAGTTTAAAAAATCCGCCCGTACTGTCGGTGACGTGCTGGGTAAATACCATCCACACGGCGACAGCGCCTGCTATGAAGCGATGGTGCTGATGGCCCAGCCGTTCTCTTACCGTTATCCGCTGGTTGACGGGCAGGGGAACTGGGGGGCACCGGACGATCCGAAATCCTTCGCCGCGATGCGTTACACGGAATCCCGTCTGTCGAAATATGCGGAAGTCCTGCTGGGTGAACTTGGTCAGGGAACGTCGGATTGGGTGCCAAACTTCGACGGCACCATGCAGGAGCCGAAAATGCTGCCTGCGCGTCTGCCGAATATTCTGCTGAACGGCACGACCGGAATTGCTGTGGGTATGGCGACGGATATTCCACCGCATAACCTGCGTGAAGTGGCCAAAGCGGCAATTACGCTGATTGAACAGCCGAAAACGACGCTGGATCAGCTGCTGGATATCGTACAGGGGCCGGATTACCCGACCGAAGCAGAGATCATTACTTCGCGTGCGGAGATTCGTAAAATATACGAAAACGGACGCGGTTCCGTACGCATGCGTGCGGTATGGACGAAAGAAGATGGCGCGGTGGTGATTTCCGCGCTGCCGCACCAGGTTTCCGGCGCAAAGGTGCTGGAGCAGATTGCGGCTCAAATGCGCAATAAAAAGCTGCCAATGGTCGATGACCTGCGCGATGAATCGGATCACGAAAACCCGACTCGTCTGGTGATTGTCCCGCGGTCGAATCGCGTGGATATGGAACAGGTGATGAACCATCTGTTTGCCACTACCGATCTGGAAAAAAGCTATCGCATTAACCTGAACATGATTGGCCTCGACGGTCGTCCGGCAGTTAAAAACCTACTGGAGATCCTCACCGAGTGGCTGACGTTCCGTCGCGATACTGTGCGCCGCCGCCTGAACTATCGCCTGGAGAAAGTACTCAAGCGCCTGCACATTCTTGAAGGTTTACTGATAGCGTTCCTCAACATTGACGAAGTCATTGAAATTATTCGTCATGAAGATGAACCTAAACCCGAGCTGATGTCACGGTTTGGTATTTCAGAAACTCAGGCGGAAGCCATTCTTGAGCTGAAATTACGTCACCTTGCCAAACTGGAAGAGATGAAAATCCGCGGTGAGCAGGATGAACTGGCTAAAGAGCGCGATCAACTGCAGGGCATTCTGGCCTCTGAACGCAAAATGAGTAACCTGCTGAAGAAAGAACTACAGGCTGATGCGGATGCCTATGGTGACGATCGCCGTTCTCCATTGCAGGAGCGCGAAGAAGCGAAGGCGATGAGTGAGCACGACATGTTGCCGTCTGAGCCGGTGACCATTGTGCTGTCTCAGAGTGGCTGGGTGCGAAGTGCGAAAGGCCACGATATAGACGCTCCGGGCTTAAGCTATAAAGCGGGTGATAGCTTTAAATCGGCGGTGAAAGGGAAGAGTAATCAGCCGGTCGTCTTCGTTGACTCAACCGGGCGTAGCTATGCTATCGACCCGATTACGCTGCCGTCAGCACGGGGTCAGGGGGAGCCGTTGACCGGTAAGCTCACGCTACCACCGGGTGCGACGGTTGAACATATGCTGATGGAAGGCGACGATCAGAAACTGCTTATGGCATCTGATGCCGGTTACGGTTTTGTCTGCACCTTCAATGACCTCGTCGCGCGTAACCGTGCGGGCAAGGCATTGATTACGCTGCCTGAAAACGCGCATGTTATGCCGCCGGTGGTGATTGAAGATGAAACCGATATGCTGCTGGCTATTACCCATGCGGGCCGCATGTTGATGTTCCCGGTGAGCGATTTGCCGCAGTTGTCGAAAGGCAAAGGGAACAAGATTATCAATATCCCTTCAGCGGAAGCGGCGAAAGGCGAAGATGGTCTGGCACAACTCTACGTGCTGCCGCCGCAAAGCACGCTGACTATCCACGTCGGGAAACGCAAAATTAAACTGCGCCCTGAAGAGCTACAGAAGGTAACCGGCGAGCGTGGTCGTCGTGGTACGCTCATGCGCGGTCTGCAACGCATCGACCGTGTTGAGATTGACTCGCCTCGACGCGCCAGTCACGGCGACAGCGAAGAATAACGCCAGCGTCTGGCTCTCCCTGTTTTCGCACAGGGAGAGCTTGTTTTAAAAATTCCCGTGAAACCGTTGTTTATTCGTGCGTTGCGATTAACAATACGCTTTTCCAGAGAGCCGCTCTTAACAATGCCCTAACCTGATGTAGTGTTCGGAATCAGGTGACGTAGAATGCCAGGCTCTTAGGCCTTTAGAGGTTGTTATGCTATATATTTTT